>JAICJD010000217.1 GCA_025928645.1 Gemmatimonadales bacterium | reverse complement strand
CTGACCTTCAAGCTCGGTGAGATCCACACGCCCTGGCTCGACTGGGAGGAGGCGCTGTGGGACTACCGCATGCAGGGACAGATGGCGATGGAGCGCGGCGGCTACATCTCCAGTTCCGACTTCGGCGCCGGGATCGACGGGAACTGGAAGAAGGATCTCGTCAACCTGCAGGTCGGCATCTACAACGGTGAGAACTACAATCGCGGCACCGGCGACCAGCGCAAGGACGCCATGGGACGGGTCTCGGCGCGGCTGAGGGAAACCGACGACGGCAGCAAGGTGGGCGGGCTCCGGCTCACCGGCTACGGCCAGGTCGGCAAGCCGACCGGCGGCGGCATTCGCGACCGGTGGATCGGGATGCTGTCGTACAAGAGCAAGATGCTGACGCTCGCCGGGGAGTACGCGCGTACCAAGGACCGGCAGGACGCCCCGCCCGCGCCCGCGACCCCGACCGCCGAGATCGAGGGCGAGGTGATGAGCGCCTTCGGCGTGCTCAGGATCCCGAACTCCCGCGCCGCCCTCATCGGCCGCGTCGACCTGACCGATCCTGACAAGGACGTCTCGAACAACCGTCAGACCCGGTTCATCGCCGGGGTGTCCTACCAGCTCACCCCGGCTCTCCGGCTGCTGGCCGACGTGGACAACGTCGGGTTCGAGGGCGACGGCCCCCTCGCGCCGGCCGTCTACGCGACCAAGACCCAGGGCCTGTTCCAGGCCCAGTTCGTCTTCTAACCGACCGCTTCAACCGAGAGGACATCCATGCGCAGTCACCTGCTTCGCGGCGGCACCGTCCTGGGCCTCGCCTCGCTGGTCGTGGCCGGCTCCGCCTCCGCTCAGAGCCTCACCGGCGCCGGGGCGACGTTTCCCAATCCGATCTACACCAAGTGGTTCGACGCGTACCACAAGAAGACCGGCGTGCAGATCAACTACCAGTCGATCGGCTCGGGCGGAGGCATCCGCCAGTTCACCGAAGGTACCGTCGACTTCGGGGCGTCGGACGGTCCCATGACCGACGAGCAGATGGCGGCGGTGAAGGGCAACGTGCTGCACGTGCCCACCGTCCTGGGCGCGGTCGTGCTCACCTACAACCTGCCCGCGCTCGGCGAGACCAGGCTTCGTTTCGACGGTCCCACGATCGCCCGGATCTTCCAGGGCACCATCACCCGGTGGAACGACAAGGCGATCGCCCAGCTCAACCCCGGGGTCAAACTGCCCGACAGCGACATCATCGTCGTGCACCGGTCGGACGGGTCCGGCACCAGCTACATCTTCACCGATTTCCTGTCGAAGGTGTCGCCCGGGTGGCGGGAGAACGTGGGCAAGGCGACGTCGGTCAACTGGCCGACGGGGCTGGGCGGCAAGGGCAACGAGGGCGTGACCCAGCAGGTGAAGCAGACCGAGGGCGCGGTCGGCTACGTCGAGCTGATCTACGCGCTGTCGAACAACCTGCCGTATGCCACCGTCGAGAACGCCGCCGGCGAGTTCGTCGACGCGTCGCTGGCGTCGGTCACCGCCGCGGCGGCCAGCGCCAGGTTCGGGAAGAACACCGATTTCCGCGTCTCGATCACAGATGCCCCGGGCAAGGACGCGTACCCGATCTCGTCCTTCACGTGGCTGCTCGTGCATCCGGACATGACCGACGGCACGAAGGCCACCGCGATCCGGAACTTCCTGCGGTGGATGATCACCGCCAAGGCGCAGCGGATGGCCTCCGACCTCAAGTACGCGCCGCTGCCGAACGAGGTCGTGGCGCTGATCGGCGCGCGGCTGCCCTCGCTCAAGGCGAACGGCAAGGCACTGGCGAGCGAATAGCACGGCATGACGGCCATCACGGAGCGCAAGCTCGCCCGGCCGGCGGACCGCTCGCCGCTCGACCACGCCAGCTACGGGGATCGGATCTTTCGAGGCCTGCTGACGCTGGGTGCCGTAACGATTCCCCTGCTGCTCGGCTTCCTGGTCCTGGAGTTGTGGCAAGGCGCCCGGCTTGCGATGGGCAAGTTCGGCCTCGGCTTCGTCACCAACAGCGTCTGGGATCCGGTCGCGGTACAGTTCGGAGCGTTCCCGCTGATCTTCGGGACGCTCCTCTCCTCCCTCATCGCCCTCGCCATCGCCGTACCTCTCTCGCTGGGCGTGGCGATCTTTCTGACCGAGTTCTCGCCGGAGGGACTGCGGCAGCCGGTCGCATTCCTGATCGGCCTCCTCGCCGCGATCCCGAGCGTGGTCTACGGCCTGTGGGGCATCTTCGTCCTGATTCCGGCGCTCCGGACGACGGCGTTCCCGCTGCTCCGCGAGGTGCTCGGCTTCCTGCCTCTGTTCCGGGGGCCGATTTACGGCCCATCGATGCTCGCGGCGGGCATCATCCTGGCCATCATGGTGATGCCGTACGTCATGTCGGTCTCCCGCGAGGTGCTGCTCGCCGTGCCCGACACCCAGCGCGAAGCGGCCCTGGCGCTGGGCGCGACGCGCTGGGAAGCCGTGATCACGGCCGTCGTGCCCTACGCGCGGTCGGGCATCATCGGCGCCGTGATTCTCGGCCTGGGCCGCGCCCTGGGCGAGACGATGGCCGTGACCATGCTGATCGGCAACCGCCACGAGATCGCCGCCTCGCTCTTCGCGCCGGGCTATACCATGGCGGCAGCGATCGCCAACGAGTTCTCCGAGGCCGTGGGCGACGTGCACCTGTCGGCGCTCGCGTACGTGGCCTTCCTGCTGTTCGTGGTGACGGTCCTGGTCAATGCCGGCGCGCGGCTGCTCATCTGGCGCGTCGCGCGCGGCTCGGCAGCCGGCGGGAAGGCGCTGTGATGAATCATCGCGGCCTGCGCCGCGGGGTCAGCAACCTGATGGTCGGCCTCGTGACCGGGGTCGTCCTGGTCGCGCTGCTGCCGCTGGCGTTCATTCTCGTGAACCTGGCGCTCCAGGGCGCGGGCAGCCTCTCGCTCGACTTCTTCACCCGGACGCCGGCCCCCGCCGGCGAGTCGGGCGGCGGCGTGGTCCACGCGATCGTCGGCACGCTGATCATCGTCGGCGCCGCGAGCGCGATCGGCCTGCCCGTCGGCCTGGCGGCGGGCATCTACTGCGCCGAGTACCCTGCGAGCCGGCTCACGTGGACGACCCGGTTCGTCGCCGACGTGCTCAACGGCACCCCCTCCATCGTGGTAGGCGTGTTCGCCTGGGCCTGGATCGTGGCGACCCAGCGGCACTTCTCGGCGCTCGCCGGCAGCGCCGCGCTCGCGATCCTCATGATCCCCATGGTGCTCCGGACCACGGAGGAGATGATCAAGCTGGTGCCGAGCTCGCTGCGCGAGGCGGCGCTGGCGCTCGGCTACCCGCGCTGGCGCACCAGCCTCTCGATCGTCGTCCGCACCACGTTGCCCGGCATCGTGACCGGGAGCCTGCTGGCGGTGGCGCGCATCGCCGGCGAGACCGCGCCGCTCCTCTTCACCGCGCTCGGGAGCCAGTATCTGAGCTTCCGCCCCGACCAGCCGATGGCCGCGCTGCCGCTGACCGTGTTCACCTACGCCACCGGCCCCTACGAGGAGTGGCATCGGTACGCCTGGGCGTCGGCGCTGGTGCTCATTCTGGTCGTGCTCGTCCTCAGCGTGGGTGCCCGACTCGCCATCCGACGGAGATTCGACTTCCATGGGTGAGGGTGCCGTGAGCGACCTGCAGCCGGTCGCGTCTCGGACCGCGCCGCCGCTGGTCCGTGCGCCCGCGCGGACCTCCGCTTCCGAGGTGCGGATGGAGACCGTCGAGGTCAGCGCCATGTACGGCAAGTTCACGGCGGTGAAGGAAGTCTCCCTGAGGTTCGCCGCGAACCGCGTGCACGCGCTGATCGGCCCGTCCGGCTGCGGCAAGTCCACCTTCCTCCGCGCGCTCAACCGGATGCACGAGCTCTCCGAGCACGGCTGGATCACCGGTCGGGTGTTGCTCGATGGCCAGGATATCTACGGCTCCCGGGTAAACGCCATGCAGCTCCGCCGCCGCGTCGGTATGGTGTTCCAGCGGCCCACGCCGTTTCCGACGATGTCGATCTACGACAACGTGGCCGCCGGCCTGCGGGTGCACGGACGCCACCGCCGGGCCGAGCTCGACACCGTCGTCGAGCAGTCGCTCCAGCAGGCCGCGTTGTGGGACGAGGTGAAGGAGCGTCTTCGCGCGAGCGCCATGACGCTGTCCGGCGGCCAGCAGCAGCGGCTCTGCATCGCCCGCACGGTCGCGCCGTCGCCCGATGTCGTGCTGCTCGACGAGCCGACCGCGTCGCTGGACCCGCAGAGCACGCAGCGGATCGAGGAGCTCCTGTTCGAGCTCAAGCGGGACTACACGATCGTGATCGTGACCCACAACATGCAGCAGGCCGCCCGCGTGTCCGACACGACCAGCTTCTTCTACATGGGCACGATGGTCGAATCCGGCCCCACCCGGCAGATCTTCACCACGCCGGCGGATGAGCAGACCGAGGCCTACATCACGGGGAGGTTCGGATGACCAGCGCCGCCGCCGCGCGTGGGCGGGCGGGGTCCGTCGCCGCGGCGCGGGCTACCCTCGCGCCCCAGCCGGCGGTGGACGTCCGGAATTTCAGCTTCGCGTACGGCCGCAGGCAGGTCCTCCGGAACCTGAGCTTCGGGATCGAGCGCAGGTCGGTGACGGCCATCATCGGGCCGTCCGGGTGCG
>JAICJD010000280.1 GCA_025928645.1 Gemmatimonadales bacterium | reverse complement strand
TCCGCCGTGATGTACGAGCCCGGAAAGGTGCTCTACGCCGGCGGCGGCGGGTACCTCACCTGGGGCTCGCCCGATCCCAAGGCGGGATCGCCCACCGCGACGGTGGAGACGATCGATCTCAACCTGGCGTCGCCGCGCTGGGCCAACACGGACCCGATGCACTTCGCCCGCCGTCACCTCAATGCGACGATCCTGCCTGACGGGCAGGTGCTCGTGACCGGTGGCACCAGCGCCGGCGGCTTCAATACGCTCTCGGGCGCGGTCCACGCGGCCGAGGTCTGGGACCCGGTGACGCGGCACTGGACCGTGCTTGCGAGCAACACGATCGACCGGGGCTACCATGCGGTGTCCCTGCTGCTGCCGGACGGCACCGTGCTGCACGGCGCCAGCGGCGACGCCGCGGTGCCGAACGGCGGCGGCGCGCTGTACCCGCGCCAGGCCAACCACGAGCTCTTCCGCCCCCCGTACCTGTTCAAGGGCGTCCGGCCCACCATCACGAGCGTAAGCCCGTCGACGGTCGGCTACAACCAGAAGTTCACGATCACCACGCCGTACGCGATGCAAATCACCAAGGTCCGCTGGATCCGGCTCGGCTCGGTGACCCATGCGTTCGACGCGAGCCAGCGCGCCAACACGCTGAGCTTTACGCGCACGGCCACCTCGCTCAAGGTGTCCTCGCCGCTCCAGAACCGGCTCGCGCCGCCGGGCTACTATCTCGTGTTCGTGCTCAACCGGAACGGGGTCCCGTCCACGGGCAAGATCGTCAAGGTGCAGTAGCCCGCGCCGACGGGCGCGTTTCGAGCTTGGCGGGCCGCGCGCGGGACCGGCTAGATTTCAGGCGTGACGCCGAGCTCCGACGGTCCCGCCGCCCATCTCCGCGCGCTCGAGCGTGCGCTGCCCGAGCGCTTCGGTCTCAGCGAGTTTCGGCCCGGGCAGCGCGAGGCCGCGCTGGCGGTTCTCGAGGGCCGCGATCTCATCGCGGTGATGCCCACGGGCGCCGGCAAGTCGCTGTGCTTTCAGCTTCCGGCGCTCCTGCTCGACCGCCCCACCGTCGTGGTCTCCCCGCTCATTGCCCTCATGAAGGATCAGGTGGACAAGCTCCGCGAGCGGGGCATCGCGGCGGCGGCGCTGCATTCGGGGCTGCCGCCGCACGAGCGCGCGGCGGTCGAGCGCGCCGTGGCGTCGGGCGAGCTCAAGCTGCTGTACGTGGCGCCCGAGCGTCTCGGGTACGCCGGGTTCCGCGAGGCGCTCCGCCGGCTCGCGCCCGCCCGGCTCGTGGTGGACGAGGCCCACTGCATCAGCCAATGGGGCCATGATTTTCGTCCCGACTACCGGCGGCTCGCCGAGGTGCGGGCCGAGCTCGCCGTGCCGGCCGCGGCATTCACGGCCACGGCCCCGCCCGACGTGCGCGCGGACATCGCGGCGCAGCTCGGCCTCGTCCGGCCGCTCGACCTGGTCACCGGCTTCGAGCGCCCCAACCTGACGCTGGCCGTCAATCCCTGCCGCGGACGGGAGGAGAAGGCGGCGGCGCTCTCGCGCGTCCTCACCGAGGTCGGGCTGCCGGGCATCGTCTACGCGGCCACGCGCAAGTCGGTCGAGCAGTGGGCCGACTTCCTCTCGGGGGCGGGCGTCCGCACCGCGCGGTATCACGCCGGCCTCACCGACGACGAGCGCACGGCGGGGCAGGAGAGGTTTCTCCGCGGCGACGCCGACGTGATCGTCGCGACGAATGCCTTCGGCATGGGCATCGACAAGGCGGACATTCGCTTCGTCGTGCACGTCGAGCTGCCCGGCAGCATCGAGGCGTACTACCAGGAAGCGGGTCGGGCGGGGCGGGACGGCCTGCCGTCGCGGTGCACGCTCCTCTTTTCGCCGGCCGATGTGCGGACCCAGGAATTCTTCCTCGAGGGCGCCAACCCCTCTCCCGCCATGCTTCACACCGCCTGGGACCTGCTCGGCCGGGGGGAGCCCGACGACGCCATCGTCGGGCGGCTCGGCCAGAGCGCCGCGGCGTCGATGGCCGCCGGCACCGCGGTGAGGCTGCTGCGCCGGGTCGCGGAGAGCGGCGGCCTCCGGGCGGG
>JAICJD010000212.1 GCA_025928645.1 Gemmatimonadales bacterium | reverse complement strand
TTCGAAGCGATGGCCGGGGCGGACGCGCTGCTGCTCGGACGGCGGACCTGGGAGATCCACGGCCGGGCATTCGACCCGATGCCGCCGGGCGACCCGTTCGGCGACGTGATGAAAAACGTGCGGAAGTACGTCGTGTCGAACACGCTCACCGATGCCTCCCTCTGGCGCAATTCGACAATCATCCGGGGCGACGTGGCCGACGCGGTGCGGCGGATCAAGCAGGAGCCGGGGAAGAACATCCTGCTCGATGGGAGCAGCCGGCTGGTGCCGCTCCTCGCGGAGCGCGATCTGGTCGACCAGTACATGCTGCACGTGTATCCGATCGCGCTCGGCGGCGGGAAGCGGTTGTTCGCGCAAGGTCAGCGGATCGAGCTCGCGCTGGTCGAGGCGGAGCCGTTGCCGACCGGCGTGGTGTACATGCGCTACCGGAGGGGCGAGCGCCCGGAGCCATGACCGGGAGGCAGGAAGTGCGGTTCGAGCTGGCCGAGATGTCTCCGTTGATACGAACGCTGACCGGTGTGCTGCTGGCGCTGACGATAGGGCTCGGCATCGCCGCGCTGTTGGGCATGGCGGCACTTGCGATCCCCGCCGTGGCCATGCTCGTCATCTCTGCCTGGGTCTGGCTGCGCTTCCGTCCGACCGCGTTCGTGGTGGAGCCGCAGTCGGTGGAGGTGGTCTGGCCGCTCAAGCGCCGGGAGATCCGGCGTGACACGATATCCGCCGTGCGCCTGATCGATCGCGCCGAGCTCCACCGCGAGGCGGGGTGGGGCATCCGCGTGGGCGTGGGCGGGCTGTGGGGCGCGTTCGGCTGGCTTTGGACCGAGCGCCGGGGAGTCGTTCAGATGTACGTCTCCCGCGTCGACCGCCTCGTCTGGATCGAGCGCCGCGGCGGGCGGCCGTGGCTCATCACGCCCGAGCGCCCGGAGATGTTCGTGCAGGCCCTTCACGCGGCTTTCACGCCGCCGGGCGAGCTTGGGAAAGTTCCATAGCTGCCGGGAGACGCCATGAAGAAGCTCGCGATGGGGTGCGCGGTGGTGCTCGGCCTCGGCGCCGCCGGGGTCGCCGCCGCTTCGTGGTACGCCTACCACAAGGTGAGCTCCACCTTCGCCGGATTCGCCCAGCTCGGTACCCTGCCCGAGCTCGAGCGCTCGGTCCGAAAGCAGGGCCCCTACACACCGCCCCGATCCGGTGAGCCGAGCCCGGAGCAGCTCGGCCGGCTGCTCCAGGTGCAGCAGTCCGTGCGGGACCGGCTCGGCGCGCGGGCGCAGGAGATCGAGGTCCGCTACCGGAAGCTGCTGGCCAAGAAGGAGGCCACGGCCGTGGACGCGCCGGAGCTGCTCAGCGCCTACCGCGATCTGGCCGCCGCCTACATGGACGCCAAGCGGGCGCAGGTGGACGCGCTCAACCGGGCGGGGTTCTCGCTCGAGGAGTACCGCTGGACCCGGTCGCAGGTGTATGGGGCGTTGGGCATGCCGCTCATGGACCTCGATGTCGCCGGGATCATCACGGACGTGAAGCAGGGCCGCCAGCCGACGATGCCGGCCTACCAGATGACCGTGGGGCCGACCGGCTCGCCGGCGGTGCAGAAGCTGGTCGAGCCGCACCGGAAAACGCTCTCGGACAACGCGGGGCTGGCCTTCTTCGGGCTGTAGCTGCCACGGTTCCCTCGCGCAGGATGCGGCGTCGAGCGAGGCGTGCAAGCTGAAGTTTGCCTCATTCATCCGCGAGCAAGAGCCGGATCTCAGGTCGATGGCGACATCACGGCCCTACCATACGCGCTGCCGCGCAGTCGTGGGCGCGCCGACGGTCCCGGGCATTCCAGTGACGGAGGTGGCCGCGGCCGTGGACGATCTCATCGTCGAGTGCTTCGAGCAGCCGTCGAGCGCGTGAATCCGGACGACCGGCACCCATCGCATGTGAGACGTTCCGGCCAGCCGACGGCCTTGACCCGGGGCCGGTCCGTACGGCGTGCGATATACCTCGGCGTCGCGCTCGCGACCGCCCTGGCGATGGCGCTTCCGGTCGGCCGTCGGCAACACATCGGCGACGACTTCGCCGTGTTCTGGCAAGCCGGCCGCAACTTCGCCACCGGCGCCCCGCTGTATCACGGCGAGCTCCCCGGTGCACGGCCATTCAAGTATCCGCCGTTCGCCGCGCTCCTCTTTACGCCCCTGGCTCTCTTTTCGCTCCCGGTCGCCGGGGTTCTGATGTCGCTCCTCAACCTCGGCCTCTGGGTCGCCGCCGTCATGCTGACCCGGGATATCCTGTCGCGGCTCTCGGCGGACACCGGCGTCGCCCGCTGGCCGCTGGCGGTCGCGGTGGTCCTGAGCGGACAGTTCTTCATGGACAACTTTCACCACGTCCAGGTGAACGAGGTGACCCTCGTGCTCGTGCTGCTGGGCGTTCGCGCGTATCTGCGGGGAAGGGACCTGCGGGCGGCCGCCGCGATCGTCGTGGCCACCGGACTCAAGATCACGCCGATCTTCTTCGCTGCCTGGCTCGTGGTCCGGGGACGCCGCCGCGCCGCGCTGGCGGTGTTCGCGTTCGGTGTGGCCGTGGTGCTCGTGCCATTGCTGTTGCGCGGCCCGTCGCGGGGAGCGGCCGAGCTGGCCGAGTACTATCAGGGGTTCCTCGAGAAGCACCAGCGTGGAAGGATCGAGACGTACACCGGCGGCCAGAACGTCGCCGCGCTGGTGAGCCGGATGACGCAGCCGCCGGCCGATACCGGCACGTCGTACCGCTGGCTCCCGACCGGCGAGCGGACCGGCCAGCGAATCTACCAAACGGCGTGGCTGGCGATCCTGCTCCTGTTTCTCGGCAAACTCGTCCTGGTCCGCCTGCGGGAGGCGCCGGTGTCGGCACCGGAGATCGCGATGGTGTTTCTCGCGGCGCTTCTCCTGAGCCCGATCACGTTCACCACGCACCTGGTGCCGCTCCTGTTCGTGCTCGCCGCGCTGCTGAGCCGGCGTGACGCGCCACGGAGTGCGCCCCGGCCGGTGCTGGGCTTCACGGCGCTGGGTGCCGCGGTGTGCGGGCTCAGCGGCCGGGATCTGGTCGGCGGACATGTGTATCATGCCGTCGGCGGATACAGCGTCTGCGGGTGGACGCTGCTGATGCTGTTCGCGATCAGCGCCGCTGGGCGACCGCGGATCCCGCCTTTCCCGTCGCCTGCGAGATCGCCGGCAGCGCCGGTGGGCTGAGGTCGATCAGGTAGTCGGCATTGCTCCGGTCGATCGCCGGCCAGCGGCGAAAATCGTCCGGCGCGAAAATCCCGCCCATGACGCCCATGGCGCCACGGATCGAGTCCGCCGGGTTGCCGCGGTACACCGCCACCAGGCGGTATTGCCGCCCCGCGACCAGGTGCGGGCCGCGTCCAAGGACGCCGTACAGGCCGTGCGTTACGCCCGCGACGGTGCCGTCGGCCCGGCGCTGCGCCCGCACGCGCGCGAGCACCCGGCCGGTCGCCACATCTTCCAGCCGAAGCTCCTTCCCGTAGTCGTGCAGGTGTCCGCCCACCGCGAGCAGCCGACCGCTCGTGCCCACCGTGAACACCGACCAGCGCGAGCCGCCGCCCGGCGGGAGATCGAATGCGTCGCCCCCGCCGGGGTGGATGTTGACGTCGGCCTTGAACGGGAGCACGATCGTCGGCCGGGGCGAGAGGCTGCGCGGCGAATAGCGGACGGTGAGCTGAAACGTGACGCCGTCCAGGTCATGGTCGGTGTGGTTGTTCCACATGACGTAGAGCGCCATGTCCATGCCCCGGTCGAGCGGCAGGCCGACCGTCTTGGGCACGAGGGCGCTGCTCGTCTCCTCTCCCATGCCGAACACGCGCTCGACCAGCGGGTACACCAGCTGGCGCCGGTCGAAGTCGAGCAGCTCGAAGTGGTGCATCGTGGTCGGCTGGTCGAGTCGGTGGTGGCTCGCGTCGTACAGCCGAAGATCGAACCCGCGCATCCACACGTCGGCCGGCCAACGGAAGTGGACCCTGACGTCCTCGTGGCCGGGGCCGTGCTCCATCTCCATGTCGCTCATCGGGGACATCGCGGGCATGTCGGTGTCCGCCGGGCCGAGCGCCGGGAGCCGGCAGGGGCCCAGGGTGATGACCACGGTGTGGCGGGCGGAATCGACGCTGGTGGTCACCGGCGCATCCGGTCCGCCGCAGCCGCGGCCGGGAGCCATCGCGGCGGCCGGGGCGGCCGATGGGACGAGGAGCGCGGCGACGATCGCGGTGCGGCGGACGGTCGGAAGGGCGGCGGAATGGGACAAAGTTCCCTCGTGCTCGGGGCCAGAGTGGCTTGGGTCGGCCTTCCATAGGCGACTTCGGCGAGGAACGCGGGAGTCGGGCCGAGTGTGACGCTGTGCAGGCAACTCCGAAGCCACGGGTTTGCCTCTTGACTTTCGCGGCTTAGTGTTGAAATATCAGCACAGCCGCCGGCCCCGCCGGCCCCGACCACCGCGCCCTGGGAGCCGTCGCCGAAATGTCCAAGCGTCCACCCACTGAAGACTTGAGCCGCCGCGAGCGGCAGGTGATGGAGATCCTCCACCGCCGCGGGGAGTCCACCGTCGCCGAGATCCTCCAGGCCCTGCCCGACCCGCCGACATACTCCGCGGTCCGCTCCATTCTCCGGATCCTGAGCGAGAAGAAGCTGATCGAGCATAAGGAGGATGGGCCGCGTTACGTGTACTTCCCGGCCCGGCCAACCGACAAGGCGCGCGACGACGTGCTCGCCCACGTGGTGCACACCTACTTCGCCGGGTCGACCGAGCAGGCGGTCACCGCGCTGCTCCGGCTGTCCGACGCCGACATGGACGACGCGGAGATCGCCCGGCTGCGCGACAAGATCCGCCGCGCGCGCCTGAGCGGGAGGTAATCCATCATGCCACGGCTCGAACCGTTCGCGCTGCCCGCGCTCGTGCTCCTGGTCAAGGCGACTTGCCTCCTGCTCGTCGCAGTTGCC
>JAICJD010000178.1 GCA_025928645.1 Gemmatimonadales bacterium | reverse complement strand
CCCGTTCTACTCGCTGGTGCCGAGCTGGGGGTTGTACCCGATGGTGGCCGTGGCGACGGCCGCGGCGGTGGTGGCCTCGCAGGCGCTCATCTCGGGCGCCTTCTCGCTCACCCGCCAGGCCGTGCAGCTCGGCTACTCGCCGCGGGTGACCATCCGGCACACGTCGCGGACCGAGATCGGCCAGATCTATCTCCCCGGGGTCAATCGCCTGCTCGGCGTCGCCTGCGTCCTGCTGGTGCTCGGCTTCCAGTCGTCGGGCCGGCTCGCCTCGGCCTACGGCATCGCGGTAACCGGCACCATGGCGATCACCACCATCCTCTTCTGCACGGTCGCCCGCGATCGCTGGCGCTGGCCGCGGTGGCTCGTGCTCGCGGTCGGCGTCCTGTTTCTCGCGGTGGACCTCGGGTTCCTCGGCGCCAACCTGGTGAAGATCGCGAGCGGCGGCTGGTTCCCGCTGGTCATCGCCTGCGGGGTCTACCTGCTGATGACCACCTGGAAGCGCGGGCGCAACATCGTCGCCGGGATTCTGCGCGAGAGCTCGCTGCCGCTCGACCTCTTCCTCGCCGACATGGCCCGGCGCAAGCCGGCGCGGGTCCCGGGAACGGCCGTGTTCATGACCTCGGAGCGGGCCGGGGCGCCGGTGGTCCTGCTCCACCACCTGAAGCACAACAAGGTGCTGCACGAGACGGTGGTGATCATGATCCTCGAGAGCGAGGACATTCCCCAGGTGGCGGCCGAGGAGCGGGCGGTGCTCGAGCACCTGGGCGACGGGTTCTACCGCCTGGTGGGGCGGTATGGGTTCATGGAATCGCCGGATGTGCCCGCGCTGCTGGCGTCGGTCGCGGGGCAGGGCGTGCACGCGCCGCCGGCGCAGACGAGCTTCTATCTCGGCCGGGAGACCTTGCTGCCCGACGGGACGTCGCGGCTCGCGCGCTGGCGGAAGCTGCTCTTCATCGTCATGGCGCGAAACGCCCAGTCCGCCACCGCGTTCTTCAACCTTCCGCCGAACCGGGTGCTGGAGCTCGGCGCGCAAATTCAGTTCTGAACGGCCGGGCGGGCGGGGCGGAGTTCGTGGTCCTCGACAGTTCACCACGGAACCACGGAAAACACGGACAACGGCCACGGAAACGGCTGGTGGTGTGACCGCACACCAGTGGAGCTCGGGGATGATGGACAAAGCGAACCACGGAGGCACGGAGGGCACGGAGACGGCCACGGAAAAAGCTTGAGGTCAACCGCACACCACCGAGGTCCCGTTTCACGAACAGCGTCGGTGTGCCGTTCACTACCAGCTGTTCTCCGTGGCCGTCCTCCGTGCCCTCCGTGCCTCCGTGGTTCGCTTGTTCACCTAGCGACGGAACCCGACCGGTGTGCCGTTGACCAAAGGCAGTTTCCGTGGCCGTTGTCCGTGTTTTCCGTGGTTCCGTGGTGAACTGTCGAGGACCACGAACTCCGACCTGTCCGTCTCTTACGCCCCCGCCTCTTTTGCGGTAGAATGCCGCGGAGTGCCGCGCAAGCTGTCGCACGAGGCCCGCGCACCCCATCTGTAAGTCACCGATAGACACAACGTTGGCGCTGCTGGCACCAGTCTGGCCTTTCTCGGGGGCGCAGCCGCATACGAACCTGCGGCAAGGCGTCGATCCGCCCGATAAGAGCACACCCGGAGTGATCCGGGGCCGCAAAACTAGAGGTCTCACCGGACGATGGTGAGATAGCTCGGTGCCGAAGGAGGATGGATGAGGACCCCGCAGGAGCTGGAACGTGGGTTGGCCGCGCCCGAAACGCTCGGCCTGGAGACGCGTGTGGCGATCCGCCAGGCGGCGGAGCAACTGCTCGAGGCGATGCCCGAAGGCACCGGCCGCCTGGTCATCGACCTCACGCACACCAAGGAAGTCGATTCCGCGGGCCTGGGCGCGCTCATGCTGATCCAGCGCCTCGCCGCCGAGCGCCGGCAGCCGGTCGTGCTCCGCAATCCGAGCGAGGAGATCCGCTTCCTCCTCACCATCACCAAGCTGTACGACCTCTTCGTCGTCGAAAGCAGCTTTGACTGAGCGAGCGCCCCGCCTCACCGCGGGGCGCGCGTGCTATGGACGCCCCCTCCGCAACCGATTAGTGTACCCCGCTGGTCACCGTCCCATTGGGCTCGCCGTCAGGCACAGGCTCGCGGAGTTCCAGGCATGACGCAGGCACAGCGCCGCCGACGCGTCCTGATCGTCGAGGACGAGCCCGCGCTGCGACTCAGCTATCAGCGCGCGTTCCAGCCGCGCTACGATCTGGCCTTCGCCTCCACCGGCGAGGAGGCGCTGGAGCAGCTCGCGCAGCACCGGTTCGATGTCGCGGTGCTCGACATGCGGCTCCCGGACACCGACGGCGTCGAGCTGCTCCGCCGCATCCGCCTCACGCTGCCCGACCTGCCGGTGCTCATCACCACCGCCTACATGAGCATCGAGCCCCAGCTCAAGGTCCTCAACCTCCCCCACTCCGGCTACATCGTCAAACCGTTCCGCCTCGACGAGCTCGGCGCGCGCATCGATGCCATCTCGTGACGGCGAGCCGCTGCTCGCCGCCCGAGGTCTTCGCCGGTCGTTCGGCCGGGTCAGGGTGCTGCGCGACGTCGACCTGACGCTCGCCGCCGGCGACGTGCTGGCGGTCGCCGGTCCCAACGGCGCGGGCAAGAGCACGCTGCTCCGCGTGCTCGCCGGGCTGAGCCGCCCATCCGCCGGCGAGGTGCGCGTCGAGGGCCGCCGCCTCGCCGGCGACCCCGAGGCGCGCCGCGCGATCGGGCTCCTGTCGCACCACTCGCTCCTGTACGATGACCTGACGCTGCTCGAGAACCTCGCGTTCGCCGCGCGGCTCTACGGCTCGCCCCATCCCGCCGAGACCGCGCGCGCCGCGCTCGCCGCCGCCGGACTGTCGGACCGCGCCGGCGACCAGCCGCGCCGGCTAAGCCGCGGACTGCTCCAGCGCGCGGCGATCGCCCGCGCGCTGCTGCACGGGCCGCGGGTCCTGCTGCTCGACGAGCCGTTCACGGCGCTCGACGCGGCGGCCGCGGAGCGGCTCCGCGCGACGCTGGCCGAGCGGCGGGAGGCGGGCCTCGGCGTGCTGGTGGTGACCCATCATCTGGGGGAGGTGTGGGACGTCGCGACCCGCGTGGCGGTGATGGTCGGCGGCCGCTGGGCCGCGGAGGAGCCGCGGGAGGGACCGCTCGACGCCTTCCTGCCGCGCTATCGTGAGTGGATCGGTGCCTGAGAGCCTGCGCCTCGCGCTCGCCGTCGCCGGCAAGGACATCCGGGCCGAGCTCCGGAGCCGCACCGCGCTGCTCTCGGCGGTGGTGTTCGCCGCGCTGGTGCTCGTGGTGTTCAACTTCGCGCGGGATCCGACCGCCATTGCCGCCGCCGACCTCGCCCCCAGCGTGCTGTGGGTGACCTTCGCCCTGGCCGCCATGGTCGCGCTCAACCGCGCCTTCACGGTCGAGCGCGAGCACGGCGCGATCGACGGGCTCCTGCTCGCGCCGGTGCCGCGCGGCGCCCTGTTCCTGGGCAAGCTGCTCGCGAACCTGGCGTTCGTGGGCACGGTCGAGGCGGTGACGCTGCCGCTGTTCGTGCTGTTCTTCAACGTCGATCTCACGGCCGCGCTGCCCGGCATCATCGGCGTCACCGCGCTCGCGACGGTCGGCTTCGTCTCGGTGGGCACGGTCTTCAGCGCCATGGCCGTGCGCACCCGCTTCGCCGAACTCATGCTGCCGGTCCTGCTGCTCCCGTTCATGGTGCCGCCGATCATCGGGGCGGTGCAGGTGACCGCGCGGCTGCTCGCCGGCCGTCCATTGAGCGAGATGCTGGGATGGCTTAGACTCCTGGCGCTCTACGACGTGGTGTTCGTGACCCTCTGTACGATGGCCTTCGGGGCCGTGGTGGACGAATGACGCCGACCGAAGCGGCCGCGCGCACGCTCACCCGGCGCGGGCTCCGGATCAGCGTGGCGGCCCTGGCGGCGCTCGCCGGGGTGTACGTGCTGGCGCTGGGCTACACGCCGGTCGAGGCGCGCCAGGGCGTGGCGCAGAAGATCTTCTACCTGCACGTGCCGGCCGCGTGGTGCGCGCTCATGGCGTTCTCGCTGGTCGGGCTCACCAGCGCGCTCTACCTCTGGCTTCACGACCCGCGGCTCGACCGCTTCGCCGCCGCCTCCGCCGAGGTGGGTGTGGCGTTCAGCGCGGTCATGCTCACCACCGGGCCGATCTGGGCCAAGCCCATCTGGGGCACCTGGTGGACCTGGGACGCGCGCCTCACGCTGACGCTCTTCCTGTTCTTCCTCTTCATCGGCTACCTCGCGCTCCGGGCCTCGCTGCACGACCCCCAGGAGCGCGCGCGGTTCAGCGCGGTGGTGGGCATTCTGGGGATGCTCCTGGTGCCGTTCATCCACCTGAGCGTCTACCTCTTCCGCACCCTCCACCCGCAGCCGGTCGTGCTCAAGCCCAGCGCGCCCTCGCTCCCGCCCGAGATGCTCCGCACCCTGCTGATCTCGATGCTGGTGTTCACCCTGCTCTATCTGGGGCTGGTGACGCTGCGCTACGGGCTCGCGCTGGCCGAAGAGGCGCGCGACGAGGCCGCCGATGCTGCCCGCTGACCCCCCGCACAACGCGGGCTACATGGTGGCGGCCTACACCGTCGCGCCGGTGATCCTGGTGGGCTATCTGCTGTCGCTGGTTGGGCGGGTGCGGCGGGCGTTGGGTAGGAATCGCTGACGCTGAGGCGCGCGGCTCGGGGTGCGATGACAGTTCACCACGGAACCACGGAAAACACGGACAACCGCCACGGAAACTGCTGGTAGTGAACGGCACACCGACGCTGTTCGGGACCTCGGTGGTGTGCTGTTGACCTCAAGCTTTTTTCCGTGGCCGTCTCCGTGCCCTCCGTGCCTCCGTGGTTCGCTTTTCCCATCAGCCCCGAGCTCCACTGGTGTGCTGTCACACCGCCAGCCGTTTCCGTGGCCGTTGTCCGTGTTTTCCGTGGTTCCGTGGTGAACTGTCATCGCACCCCGAGCCCCACGCGTCCCCGGAGCCCCGATTCCGACGAGTGTGCGCGAGCTAGGCGCGCACCCTTGGCGGCAGCAGCACGTGCTCCCATAGCAGCGCCGCGATGATCCCGCCCAGCAGCGGCCCCACCCAGTACACGATGTGCGCCACCCACTGTCCGGCCACCAGCGCCGGCCCGAACGCCCGCGCGGGGTTCATGGCCGCGCCCGTCAACGGCCCGCCGACCAGGATGTCGAACCACAGCACCAGCCCGATCGCGAACCCACCGACCTTGGGCGCCTCGGGGTTGACGCAGGTGCCGAACACCGCCGACACCAGGAAGAACGTGAGCACCGCCTCGAGCGCGATCGCCTGCCCGATCTGCACGTTGTTCGCCAGCGTCGGCGTGCCGAGCGAGATCGGCCGGGTGACGCCGAGCGGGAAGATCTCCTTGATCAGGAGCGCGCCGAGCACGCCGCCGAGGAGCTGCGCCACGATGTACGCCGCGGCCGTGCGGCCCGTCGTGCGCCGCGCTACCAGGAGGCCCACCGTCACCGCGGGGTTCAGGTGGCCGCCCGAGATCGCCATGGTGCACGTGACCATCACCGCCAGCACGATGGCGTGCGCCGTGGCGATCCCGTAGATCCCGTAGTTGGCGTCCGGATAGTACTTGGCGGCGACGGAGCCCACGCCGATGAAGACAAACGCGAAGGTTCCCACGAATTCCGCGATCGAGCGTCGGAGCAGCGAAGGCATCAGCGATCCTCGTCGTCTGGTGAGCCGGGGCCTGAACGGCCGCGAATCTAGATGTCCGCCCGCCGAAACACCAGCGCCGCGTTGATGCCTCCGAACCCGAAGGAGTTGCTCAGCAGCACCTCGGGCGCGAGGTCCTGCCCGTCGCCGCCGATCTGGGGCAGGTCGCACGCGGGGTCGGGGGTCTCGAGGTTGACCGTCGGCGGGACCCAGCCGCGCCGCGAGGCCAGCGCGCAGATGGCCGCCTCGATCGCGCCGCTCGCGCCGAGCGCGTGGCCGTAGTACCCCTTGGTCCCGCTCAGCGGCACCCGGTACGCCGCGTCCCCGAACACCTGCTTGATGGACGAGGTCTCGGTCGGGTCGTTGAGCGGCGTGGACGAGCCGTGCGCGTTGATGTAGCCCACCTCGCCCGGCGCCACGTGCGCCTCCGCCAGCGCGTTCCGCATCGCGCGCGCGGCCTGCCGCCCGTCGGGCCGGGGCGCCGTCATGTGGTGCGCGTCGTTGGTGAGCCCGAACCCGCAGAGCTCCGCGTAGATCGGCGCGCCCCGGGCGAGCGCCCGCCCGCGCTCCTCGAGCACCAGCACCGCCGCGCCCTCCGCCATCACGAAGCCGTCCCGCCCCGCGTCGAACGGCCGGCTGGCGTGCGCCGGGTCCCCGTTCCGGGTGGACATCGCGCGGATGATCGCGAACGCGCCGAAGCAGAGCGGGGCGAGCGGCGCCTCCGCGCCGCCCGCGATCATCACGTCGGCGTCGCCCCGGACGATGGCGCGGAAT
>JAICJD010000091.1 GCA_025928645.1 Gemmatimonadales bacterium | reverse complement strand
GCGCGATCGATTCGCGCGGCGTACCCGCGGATGTGGCCGCCTTCCTCGAGGCGCTTGACCCGTTCCATGACGGCGGGCCGGCTCAGGCCGACCTCGTCGGCCAGGGCCTGGTAGCTGGCGCGGCCGTCGGTGGCGAGGAGCCGGAGGAGGCGGCGGCTGATGGGATCGAGCTCGAGCATGGGGTGCCCCGGTGCGTGTCGTCCAAAGCTATGAAAAGCGGACGATCCGTCAATATCGGTGGTTGCTGTCGAACTATTAGCAGGAGTATGTACTTGACGCACAGACCTAACGTAAGTGATGGCCGGATTTGGGATCTCAAGCCGGGCTCCCGTTGAGAATCCGGGGACGGGGTGGCAGATTGGGGGGCCGCTCCCCATTCGCGGCTGAAGTCATGAGCTCAGATCGCAACACCCAGAGGCCGGGCGTCCTTAGCGGATTGCTATTCGGCATCTCTTTAGGCGTCTGTTTCGGCGTCGCGTTCGGCACCACCTTCGACAACGTCGGGGTCGGCATCGCGGTTGGCGTCGGGTTTGGTCTCGCCCTTGGTACCGCGTTCGTTCTTGCCTTCGGCTCCGCAGGGTCGCACAGGAAAGGGTGAGGTGGGGTCAGGTAAGGCAGGGTGAAGGCCCGGGACTATTTCTCCCGGGCCCTCTTCTTGGGCGGTGGCTTCGGCTACCCGGGGATAGTCTGCCGGCCGCCGCGCTCGGTGAGAGAGATCACCGTCAGCCGCCAGCCCACGCCTTCATTATTCAATCCCATAGTCCGCTAGCGTACGGAGCCCGGTGTGACCCCGTTCGACCCATCCATCCCGCTCGTTACAGTCAGCGTCCTCGTCGTGGACGATCGGAGCCTGGCGCGCCGACTCGCGAGCCGCATCCTGAGCGAGGAAGGCTATCGGGTGCTCGAGGCCGACGGCGCCGACGAGGCGCTCGAAGTGCTCGCGCAGGCGCGCGGGCGCATCGACCTCGTGGTCCTCGACGTCGTGCTGAACGACGGCGACGGGGTCGCGCTCGGCCACACCATCCGCGAGCAGTGGCCCGGCCGACGGCTCCTGTACATGTCCGCCTTCCCCGCCGAGGTCATGGTCCACTACGGGATGCAGACCCTCGACGCGCCGTTTCTGGCCAAGCCGTTCACCCGGAGCGAGCTGGTCGCCAAGGTGGAGGAGGCGCTCAAGCGGGGCGAAGGCGCGGCGCCCGAGCGAAGGCGCCGGGCGCGGTCCTGAGCCGCGCGATTCACGCAATACTCCTCGGAGGCCGGAACGTCGTTCCGGCCTTTTTCGTGTATGTTTCCGGCCGAGTTCGCCCAGCGCGCCCACCTCCGTCCGCCGAGTCTTTCGTGATCGTGCTCGCCTTGCTCGTGCTGCAGCAGCCGACCGCGGCGCCTGGACCCTCGCCGGTCCGCCCCTACTGGCAGCAGGAAGTGGCCTACGAGATCACGGCGCACCTCGACGAGCCCTCCGGCGTGCTCGCCGGTGGGGAACGGATCCGCTATCACAACGCATCGCCCGACACGCTCACCAGCTTCGCCCTTCATCTCTACCTCAACGCCTTCCGCCCCGGATCCCGGTGGGCCGACGCCGACTCGGTTGAAGGCCGCCGCCGGTTCAACGACCTCAAGGATCCCGACTTCGCGTTCAACCACGTGCGCGACGTGCGCATCATGGGCCAGCCCGTGACACCGGTCTATCCCTTCGCGCCGGACAGCACGGTGGTCCGCTTCGCGCTGCCGCGCCCCCTCGCGCCCGGCGAGTCCATGACGGCCGAGATGAGTTGGGACGCGCGGCCCTCCACGACGCCGCGGCGACAGGGGCGTGCCGGCCGCCGCTTCGACTTCGCGCAATGGTATCCGAAGGTCGTGGTCTACGACCGCTACGGCTGGGAGGAGCATCCGCTCTACCCGGGCGGTGAGTTCTACGGCGAGTTCGCCCGCTTCACGGTGGACCTCGACGTGCCGGCGGACCAGGTCGTGGGGTCTACGGGCGTGCCGGTCTGCGGCGATCCCGGCTGGGAGCGCGCGAACCGCGCGCCCGATCACCCGGTCGAGTATCAGCGGGACTACTACGGGGCGAGCACGCCGTCCGCCGACGCGTGCGCCGGCGCCGCCCCCGGGCGCAAGCGCATCCGCTGGTACGCGGAGCGGGTGCACCACTTCGCCATGTCGCTCAACCCGGCGTACCGCTACGAAGGCGGGCACTTCGGCGAGGTGGCGGTGCACGTGCTGTATCAGCCGGGAGATGACACGACCTGGGGCGGCGGCATCGCGGTGAAGCGCACCGAGACCGCGCTCGCGTGGCTCGACCGTCTCTACGGGCGGTTCGGCTGGCCGCAGATCACCAACGTGCACCGGATCGAGGGCGGCGGGACCGAGTTCCCGATGATGATCCACAACGGCTCCGCCGACCAGGGGCTCATCGTGCACGAGCTCGGCCACAACTACACCATGGGGCTTCTCGCGAACAACGAGTGGCGCGAGGGCTGGCTCGACGAGGGCTTCACCAGCTTCCAGACGAGCTGGTTCTGGGAGACGATGGGCAAACCGAGCTATCCCGAGACCGAGGCGGAGGTGCTGCAGCTCGACCTCGACGACTACTCGGAACCGCCCAGCCTGCCGGGCGAGGACTACCGCGACTTCACCTCGTACAACATCGCGATCTACACCCGGGGCGAGCTGTTCTTCCACCAGCTCCGCGCCATCGTCGGCGACGAGACGATGCACCGCATCCTGCAGACCTTCTACGAGCGGTGGAAGTACCACCACGTGGACGAGGCGGCGTTCCGCGCGGTGGCGGAGGAGGTCTCGAAGCGGGACCTGTCGACCTTCTTTGCCCAGTGGCTGCACGGGACCGACCTGTACGACTACGCCGTGGGGCGAGTCCGCACCGCCCGCCGCGGCGACGGCTGGGTCACCCGGATCGAGGTGGTGCGAAAGGCGCCGGGGCGGTTCCCGCAGGACGTGGCCGTCCTCGCCGCAGGCGATACCGCCGTTGCCCGCACCGACGGGCTCGCCGAGCGCGAGTGGGTGGAGATTCCCACCCGGACCAAGCCACGCACGGTGCTGCTCGATCCGCTGGTGCGCTCGCACGACTGGAACATGCTGAACAACCGGAAGCCGATCGGGTTCTCGCTGTCGCGGGCGCTCCTGCCGGTACCGGGCACGGACGTCTACTTCCACCGCTACTTCAGCACCCGGGTGCGCCGTGACCGCCTGACCTTAGGTCTTCAGCCGGTGGCCTGGTACAACGACGCCGGCGGTGTCACACTCGGCATCCGCAGCCGCGACGACTATCTGGGCCGGTTCGAGCAGAACGTCGCCCTCATCACCGCGAGCACGGGATGGGGCGTGGACGACGACGTGCGCGACGTGGACTTCTGGTTCCGCGCCCGCAATCCGGTGCTGCTCCGGGCCCCGAACACCTCGCAGACGCTGGATGCGTACAACGTCGAGGGCCGCTTCGGCGCCACGGCCGTGGTCGAGCGCACCCGCCGGGATCATCTCAGCTTCGGGCCGGAACGGACCGCGGCCGTCGCGCTTCAGTGGGTGCAGCCCGACGACTTCCGCTACCTCGACCGCGGCTACTACGATGACGCGGGCACCGTGGAGCTCGCGCTCTCGGGCGGCCTGACGACCCGCTCGGGGCGGTGGGATCTTGGCGCCCGCAGCACGCTCGGCGGCGGCCTCGCGTACCATCGGAACGGTCTCGCGGCGAGCGGCCGGCCCGATCTTCATCCGTTCTACGGCCGGGTGACCGTGGAGGGCACCGCCCGCCGGCCGCTCGGCCGAGGGTGGACGCTGGGCGCGCGCGTATACGGCGGTTGGGCCGGCGGCGACGGCTTGCCGGCCAAGCAGCGCCAGATCTACGCCCAGGGCGCCGACCCGCTCCAGCGCCTGACGAATCCGTTCCTGCGCTCGCGCGGCTCGCTGCTGGAAGGAAGCGACGTGCACTACCAACTCCCGGGCGGGGGCGGGCTCCGCGGCATCGACCCGCGGGTATCGACTCGGGGGTTGGTCACCCTCAACGCCGAGCTGGAGCGCGCATTGGTGACGCGGCCCAAGGCGCGGCTGTTCTCGCGGGTGGCGCTGGCCGCCTTCACGGACGTGGGGCAGGGCTTTCAGGGTGAGGACGACGCGCCCACCTCGGGCCGGATCCACTTCCTGGGCGATGCCGGCATCGGCATCCGAGCCGAGCACCGGATCGGCGACACGCGGTTCGTCACGCGCTTCGACGTGCCGCTCTGGGTGAACCGGCCCGAGCTCGCGCAGGACCGCTCGGCGGGCGACGACGAGTTCGCGTTTCGCTGGGTGTTCAGCTTCGAGCCGGAGCTATAGGCGGGCACGCTCGCTTCATCCCGAGCGAAGCGAGGGACCTTGCCGACGCAGGTCGCGCGGTGCGAGACGGTCCGATCCCAAAGAGAAGGTCCCTCGCTTCGCTCGGGATGAAGCGGATCGCACCTTCTCGCTCACGTCGCCACTCGTTTGCCATTCAGGACCGACACCGCCGAGCCTATATTTCCGCCGCACGATCCACGCGCAGCTTTCGGAGGACCTCCGTGCCCGAAGTTCCGTACCGTGTCGACAAGCCGTGGGGCTACGAGCTGGTGTGGGCGCGCACCGACCGCTACGTGGGCAAGATTCTCCACGTGAAGGCCGGTCACGTGCTGAGCCTGCAGTACCACAACCTGAAGGACGAAACCATGCACGTGCTCCGGGGTGAGCTCATCCTGCGGACCCGCCCGGGCGAGACGCTGCAGGCGCGCGCCTTCACGGCCGGCCAGACCGTGCACATCCCCGCCAAGCTCGTGCACCAGATCGAAGCCGTCGAGGATAGCGACGTGCTCGAGGCCTCGACGCCCGAGCTCGACGACCTGGTGCGGCTCCAGGACCGCTACGGAAGGGGCTGACATGCAAGTGATCATCCCGCTCGCCGGGAAGGGCACCCGTCTCCGGCCGCACACCCATCTGGTCCCCAAGCCGCTGCTCAAGGTCGCGGGGCGGCCGGTCATGGACTGGGTGATGGACCGGCTCGACGGGCTGGACGTGAGCGAGCTGATCTTCATCACCGGCCACCTCAAGGAGCAGGTCGAGGCCTACGCGCGGGCGCGCTACCCGATCCCTTCCCGCTACGTCGAGCAGAAGGTGCAGGACGGCACCGCGGGCGCCGTCAACCTGGCCCGGCCCTTCGTGCACGAGCCGGTGCTCATCATCTTCGTGGACACCGTGTTCGAGGCGGACCTCACGCTCATCAACCGCACCGACGCCGACGGGATCATCTGGGCCAAGGAGGTCGAGGACTACCAGCGCTTCGGCGTCGTGGTCACCGACCGGCAGGGCTACATGACGAAGATCGTCGAGAAGCCCAGGACGCCGGTCTCGAAGCTCGCCAACATCGGGCTCTACTACATCCGGGCGGTCGACAGCCTGTGGCAGGGCATCGACCACGTGCTCGCCGCCCCCAAGAACCAGGGCGAGTATTTCCTGACCGACGCGTTTCAGTGGATGATCGAGCATGGCAAGCGCATCCTCACCGCGGAGGTGGGCGGCTGGTACGACTGCGGGAAGCTGGACACGCTGCTCGAGACCAACGAGATCCTGCTTCGGAAGGGCGCGGCGCGGCGGCGCGAGTATCCCGGCGTCACCATCCACGATCCGGTCTACATCGAGGACGGCGTCGCGATCGAGCGGAGCGAGATCGGCCCCAACGTGTCGCTGGAGGAGGGCACCCGGGTGGCCGACAGCCGCCTCGCCAATACGATCGTGGGCCGCGACGCCCGGCTCACGCGCGTGCGGCTCGACGGCGCGATGATCGGCAACGCCGTCGTGGCCGAGGGGCTCACGGGGAGCGCGTCGCTGGGCGACCATTCCGAGCTGACCGCTGCACCGGCTTGAGCAACGCATCGATGTCCGTCGACGAGCTGTGCCGGTCCTATCTGGACCTCAAATACCACTTCGACCCCGCCGCGGGCAGCGCGGCCGGGCTGGTCGCGCACGACGATCGGCTGGGGCGGTTCGACCCGGGCACCGTGCGCGAGCACGTCGCGGCGCTCCGGTCCGTGGCGAGCGCGGTCGAGGCGCTCGACGTCGACGACCTGCAGGAGGAAATCGACCGCACGGCGCTCCTGGGCGAGATCCGGAGCCACATCTTCCGGCTAGAGCACGAGCGCCCGCATGTGCGGAACCCGGTGTTCTGGGTCAATCATCTGTTTCAGGGCTTGTACGCGGTGCTTTCGCGCACCGGCGAGTCGGCCGTGGGCCGGGGGCCCGCCGCGCTGGCCCGGCTCCGGGCCGTACCCGGGTTTCTCGACGGCGCGCGAACCACCCTCGACGAGCCGCCGTCGGTGTTCGTCGACTCGGCGCTCGCGATGCTGGGGGGCGGCGGCGAGCTGATCGTCCAGACGGCCGCCACGATCGGCGCGGAGGCGCCCGAGCTCCAGGCGGACTTCACCGCCGCGGCGGGCGCGGCGCTCGAGGCGCTCAAGCGCTGCGGCACGGCGCTCCGCGACGAGGTCGAGCCCGATGCCGATCCGCACGCCTTCGCCATCGGCGAGGAGCAGTTCGCCCGGCGCCTCCATTTCGAGCACGCGATCGTCTCGGGCGCGCCCGAGCTGTGGCGCTACGGCCTGCACCTCCAGGAAGAGACCACCGCCCAGCTCGCGGCCCTCGTCGCGGAGCTGAGTCCGCGCCCGTGGCGCGAGGTGGTGGACGAGCTCAGGGACGACGCGCCGGCCAACGGTGCCATCCTCGAGGCCTATCGCGTCGCCCTGCAGCGCGCCCACGCGTTCGTCGCCGAGCGGAACCTGATGGCGATCCCCGAGGCGCCGGTGGATGTCGTGGCCACGCCGCCGTTCCTCAAGTCGCTGGTGCCGTTCGCCGCGTACGAGCCGCCGCCCATCTTTCTCCGGGAGCAGCGCGGCCGGTTCTACGTGACGCCGCCCGACCCGTCGCTGCCGGCGGAAGTCGCCCAGCAGCAGCGGCGCGGACATTGCCGCCACGCCATCGCCGCGATGGTGGCGCACGAGGCATATCCGGGCCATCACCTGCAGCTCGTCACCGCGCAGGGGCTTCGCTCTGAGGTGCGCCGCCACCTGTGGACCCCGGTGATGGTGGAAGGCTGGGCGCTCTACTGCGAGCAGCTCGCGGGCGAGACGGGCTTCTACACGACGCCGGAGGAGCGCGTCTTCCACCTGGTGAACCTGCTCTGGCGGGCCATCCGGATCGTGCTCGACGTGGGCCTTCACACCCGCGGGATGACCCCCGCGGAGGCGGTGGACTACATGGTCGAGCACCTGCCGATCGAGCGCCGAAGCGCCGAAGCCGAGGTCCGCCGGTACTGCGCCTGGCCCACGTACCAGCTGTGCTACGCGGTCGGCCGGCGCGAGCTGCTGCGGCTGCGCGACGCCTATCGCGCCGCCGCCGGCCAGGAGTACGATCCCAGGGCGTTCCACGACGACCTGCTGGGCTATGGCGGGATTCCGGTCTCGCTCGCCCGGTGGGGCATGGATCTGGCCGAATGACCATACGCCGGGGCTCCTTCGCCCCGCTCAGGATGACCATCTCACGGAGGGGCGTCCCGTGAAGATCACCATTCTGACCTACCTCGACAGCGAAGACGAAAACTCGAAAGACTACGATCCCGTCGTGCCCCAGGTCGCGCGGACCCTCCGCCGCCTCGGGCACCGCGTGAGCGTGCTCGGCGTCCACGGCGACGTGAAGCGGCTCATCAACGGTCTCGCGCGCCGCAAGCCCGATCTGGTCTTCAACCTGATGGAGATGTTCGGCGAGAACGTGTTCGGCGACATCCCGGTCACCGGCCTGCTCGAGCTGCTGGGCATGCGATACACCGGCAGCGGGCCGGGCGAGCTCTACCTGAGCCAGGACAAGGGGCTCACCAAGAAGCTGCTCGCCTTCGAGGACATCCTCTATCCGCGGTACGCCATCTTCTCCCGCCAGGCGACGTTCGAGACCGGCGGCAACCTGCGCATGCCGCTGTTCGTGAAGCCGCTCCGGTCCGACGCGTCGCTCGGGATCGGCGGCAAGTCGCTGGTGCACGACGCGGCGGCGCTGATGGAGCGGGTCGCCGCGATCAACAAGGAGCTGGAGGATTCGGCGCTGGCGGAGGAGTACATCGACGGCCGCGAGTTCTACGTGGGCGTCCTGGGCAACGCGCAGCCCAAGGCGCTCCCGCCGATCGAGGTGGACTTCACCGGCTTTCCCGAGGGCGTCCCCAAGGTGATGGACAGCAAGGCCAAGTGGGACGAGCGCAGCAAGGAGTACAAGGGCACCAAGTCGGTGATCGCGAACCTGCCCGACGAACTGCGGGCCCGGCTCCAGAAAGTGGCGGTGGACGCGTATCGCGCCCTTCGGGTCAAGGACTACGGCCGGGTGGACCTCCGGCTCACCGAAACCGGCGACATCTACGTGCTCGAGGTGAACGCGAGCTGCTATCTCGAGCAGGGGAGCGAGTTCGCCATGGCGGCCGGCGCGAGCGGACTCGACTACCCCAGGATGATCGAGCGGATCGTGAACCTGGCGGCGGAGCGGTTCGAGAAGAAGCGGCGGTAGGGCCGGCCGCGCTAACCGCCCACGCTGTCCCCCGCGCCCCTCTCCCTTTCAGGCTCCGCCCGTCACCGGCACCGGCGTCGAGCGGCTCGTCCTGGTCCCATCGCCGAGCTGGCCGCTGCTGTTGTCGCCCCAGCAGAATGCCTGATGGCTCGCGGTCACGCCGCACGAGTGCCGCCCCACCGCGGCGACGGTGATGAACACGAACGTCAACCCACCGGACACCCGAACCGGCGCCGTGCTGAAGGCGATGCCGGGGACGCCAAGCGCGCCCCTCTCATTGCTGCCCCAGCAGAGCGGGACGTGCGACAGCGTCAAGGCGCAGGTGTGGAACAGGCCGGGGTGGATGTAGCCGTACCGCCGGCCACCGGCCACCGGGTGCGGCGTGCTGGAAGCGCCTGCGAAGCCGGTGGCACCGTTACCCCAGCAGTAGGCGATGTCCTGCGTGGTAATCCCGCAGCCCGTCGCCGTGTCCAGCTCCGGCTCCTGGAGGCCCGCGTCGTATCCTGAGCCCGGCTTGACCTGACGGAACGCGAGGCCGCCCGCGACCTTGACCGGCTTGGGTAGGGAGACGGCCCGGATCCCGGAACCGGTTTGCCCGAACACGTTCGCGCCCCAGCAGTACCCCCCATGCTCCAGGGTCGTGCCGCAGGTATGGGTCGCGGCGGCGAAGACGCGGATCCAGTGGTGTCCGCCGGCCACCCGGGTCGGGTCGCTGGTGCTGCCGCCGCCCGTGCCGAGTTGGCCGAGGTGGTTGTCGCCCCAGCAGAACGCCAGGTCCGCCGTCGTCACCGCACAGGCGTAGTCCAGCCCGGCGCTGATCTGGCGGTAGCGGCGACCGCCCGGCACGATCTTGGGGACGAGATCCCCTCCCCAGCAATAGGCCCGGTAGTCCGTCGTGATGCCGCAGGTGTTGGAGTAGCCGGCGCTCACCTC
This sequence comes from Gemmatimonadales bacterium, assembly GCA_025928645.1. Lineage (GTDB taxonomy): Bacteria > Gemmatimonadota > Gemmatimonadetes > Gemmatimonadales > GWC2-71-9 > CAVVWJ01. The sequence goes on along the minus strand of JAICJD010000091.1, from coordinate 5,459 downwards.
GAGGAACCTGAGGCTGCCGGACACGGGTTTCACGGAGGGACCCCAGCAATAAGCGCGGTCGTCGGTGGTCACGGCGCAGGTGTGCGAGCCGCCGGCGCTGATCTGGCGGAACTGCAGTGAGGTCGCGGCCGCCATTCCGGCCGAGGCCGCAGGGACGGCGGAGTCGGAAGGCGAAGGCTCGGCCGCCTCCTGGCAGGCTGCGAGCGCGAGCGAAGCCGGCGGGGCGAGCCGCAGGAGCAAATTGAGGAGACGCATGAGGTGACCCCCGCGACGGAGTGGGGTGGAACGGATGACGCAAGGTATGAAGGGGTGGTCAAGCAGCTTTCAAGTGAGGCGGCCCCGGGACGTTATGGCAGATAGGATCCCCGCTGCACGTAGTTCATCGCCAGCCCGGTCACCAGCGTGGTGACCGCCACGGTGGCGCTGGTCTCGCGCGTCGCCGAGTAGCCCTGGCGCAGGTGGCCGGCACGCTCCGCGAGGTAGCGCACCAGCACCCGCGTGCGCTCGGGGAAGTGGCCGGTCCAGCGGAAGACGTTTGCCATGAGCTCCGGCTCGAGTCGGCGGATCAGTGAGTCGGCCGGGGCGAGCGGCTCATCGAGCGAGAGGCCGCCCTCCGGACGCAGGTCCTCGAAGATGGCCAGCAGGGCGCCGTCGAGCCCGGGCGGCAGGTCGCCCCTGAGCTCAGGGTTGTCCCGGTAGTAGTGGCCGAGCGAATACTCGATGCTGCCTACGTCCTCATCGAGGTCGGCCGCGGTCACCAGGGGCTCGCGATCCCCGATCGCGGCGATCGTGCGCTCGCAGTAGGCCAGCTTCGCGGCGGCGACCGGCCACGCGCCGTATTCCTTGCGCCAGTCGACTCCCGGCGTCATCCAGACCGCGAAGGTCTCCGACCAGTCCTCGTCCGGATGCTTCTGGGCGTACCAGCCCGGCAGATGGCGCACGTACCTCCGGCTGAACGGCTCGGGGCGGTACTCATCCGCGTAGGGTTGGGTGATGGAGCCGAACTGTTTCACCCACTCCTGCTCGTCGTACAGGCGGTAGGCGTAGTTGACGACGTGGCCCGTCTCGTGGCGGAGGTAGCGCAGGATGTCGGCTCGGTCGAAGCCCTCCACGTGGCCCACGCGCTCGGCGTGCAGGGCGGTCAGATCGGGGCGGGCGAGGTAGAACGGGATGGCGATCGCCACGGTCTCGAACGGCACGCCCCATTCGGTCGAGAGGTAGAACCGCGGCCGAATCCGGGTGAGGCCGATCTGCCGGAGCTCGGCCCGGAACTCGTCGAGGATCGGCTCGAGCCGGGTGCCGGCGATGGTGAGACCAAGATCGCGGATGGGCGTCGACCAGAGGTTTGACTCGTGAAATCGGGCTGGGTCGGCGGCCATGGTGCGTAAGTTACCTGCTACCTTCCACCGATGCCGTGTCGCACGACAACATTGCCATCGCCGGGCGGTGACCGATGACGGGTGCCGCCACCGGAGCCGCGCCGCGCCCCGGCGCGGCCCCGGGCGTGCCCGCGGCGGTGAAGGGCCTGTCGCTGGTCTCGCTGTTCAACGACTTCGCCAGCGAGATGGTCTACCCGCTGCTCCCGGCCTTCGTCACGGGGCCGCTCGGCGGGGGCGCCGCCCTGCTCGGCCTGCTGGACGGCGCGGCGGACCTCACCTCCGCGGTGCTCAAGGTCGTGAGCGGTCGCCTGGCCGACCGGCCGCGCTGGCGCGCGCCGCTCATTCTCGGCGGGTACCTGACCGCGGTGCTGGTCCGGCCGCTGATCTCGGTGGCCAGCGCGGGGTGGCAGGTCGTCGGATTCCGGGTGATCGACCGGGTCGGGAAGGGCATCCGGACCCCGCCCCGCGACGCCCTGATCGCGGGCGTGACGCCGGCCCCGCTCCGCGGGCGGGCCTTCGGGTTTCACCGAGGCGCGGACCACTTGGGCGCGGTGATCGGCTCACTCGCCGCGTGGTGGCTCGTCGCCCACGGGGCCGATGTGCGGCGGGCGATCGCGTGGAGCGTGGCCCCGGGGCTCCTCGCGTTCTTCGTGCTGGCGGTGGTCCTCCGGCGCCTGCGCGTCCCACCCGTCCTGCCCGCCGATCCCTCGGCCGCCCCGGCGGTGGATGCCGGGGGCAGGGTCTTCTGGGCGCCGGTACTCGCGCTCACCGCGCTCACGTTCTTCCGCCTCCCCGAGGCGCTGCTGCTGCTCCGGCTGCAGGACGCAGGAGTCGCCGTGGCCACGGTGCCCCTGGTGTGGGCCGGGCTCCATGTCGTGCGCAGCGCGAGCTCGTATCCCGGAGGTTGGCTGTCGGATCGGCTCGGTCCGCGGGCGACGGTCGCGGCCGGCGGACTGGTTTTCGCGGGTGTGGTCGCCGCTCTGGGCCTGGCGCTGGGGCCGGCGGGCGCCATCACGACGTTCCTGGGGCTCGGCGTGGTCGCCGGCCTTACCGAATCCGCCGAGCGAGCCATGGTGGCACGGCTCTCGCCGGTGCGCACCGGGCGCGGGTTCGGCCTGTATCACGCGCTGACCGGCGCGGCGGCGCTGCCCGCCGGTCTCTGCTTCGGGTGGCTGTATCAGGCTGCGGGCGGGCCCACCGCTCTGGTCGCGAGCGCGGCGGGCGTGGCCGTGGCGGTCGTGGCCTGGCTCATCGTGTCACCGAGCGCAAGGGAGCATCCAGCGGCATGAGGTTCGGTTTGGGATGGATGATGGGAGCGGGGGTCGCGCTCGTCCTGTCGACCGCCGGCGCCGCATCGGCGCAGGTCCAGGTGCGGGTCGGGGTTCCCGGTCGGGCGACGTACTCGGAGCTGCACGAGGCGCTGCGCGCGGGAACGGCGGCCGCCGACACGGTGGTGCGGATCGAGCGGCTGCGGAGCCCGGCCCGGCTGTGGCGCATCGCCCGGCAGGCCATGGCGGGCGACGGCAACTGGAACGCCGGCCTCGTCGCCCTCACGCGGCTGGCCGAGCTTCGGGACCGGGCCTACGCCGACAGCGCCCGCCGGCTCCGCGCCCGGATCGAGCAGGCCGAGGAAAATCCGTTTCCCCAGAACCCGGGACTCCAGCCCGGCGACCTCACCCCGTCGCTCCAGGCGATCATCCTCGAGCGGCGCCGGGCGGTCCAGGGCGATTCGGCGGTGCTGGCCGACATTCTCGGCCGGCTCGCCTCGAAGCAGTACGACCACGGCGATGCCTGGGTGCTGGGCCGCCTCGGCGCCGGCGCCAAGGACTCGCTCGTGGCCCGCTTCCTTTCGGCGCCGAACGAGGAGTTCAAGGTCCGCTATCTCACGCTGCTGTCTTATTTCACCGATCCGTCGCTCATTCCGCTCCTGTCCCGCGTGTACGCCGCGCCCGACAGCTTCGGGCTGCCGAAGCGGTATGCCATCCGCGCCTCAGACGGGCTGCTCTGGATCGGGACGCGCGAGAGCATGCAGGCGCTGCTCGACGCCCGCGCGAAGGCGCGGGAGCGCGGCGTCTACAACGATCCCGACCTGCGGCACGCGGATCTGGACTTCCTGGGCAGTGACAGCTCGTCGGTGATCAGCCGGACGGGCAAGTGGCTGACCGAGTGGGTGCGGGAGCTGCCAACGGCGATGGATAGCGACAAGGCGAGCGAGCCACGACGTTCTTCATCCCGAGCGCAGCGAGGGACCTTGCATGGAAACGGTTCGAACCGCTCCGGGCAAGGTCCCTCGCTGCGCTCGGGATGAAGCGACGGCCAACCCTCAGCAGCACCTCGTCGGCGCGCCATCGTACCGCTGCTTCACGTACTCCTCGTAGAACTCGCGCTCGCTCGGCACGGGCCGGCCGGGATGCCGCCCGCGGACGTGCTCCACGTAGGCGGCGTAGTCCGGCATCCCGGCGATCCGGCGCAACGTCCTGAGCATCCGCTGGAGCCTAGCCCGCATACGCGGTTTCCACGAAAGGCGCTTCGCTGGTGACGGCCGCGCGCCGGCGTGTGAGCACCAGCAGCCACACGCGCGCGGAGGCGGCGACCACGAGCACGGTCACGATCATGAACGCGAGCGCCACGACGGCATCGAGCCGGTCGTTGAAGATGAGCCGCGCCCCGCGGGCTGCCTCCAGCGAGCCGGCCGCGACCTGTTCCGCCGTCTGCGCCGCATGGGCCAGGAAGCCGAGCCGCGGGTCGGCGGCGAACACCTTCTGCCAGCCGGCGGTCAGCGTCACCGCCAGCACCCAGGCGAGCGGCCCGAGCGTCGCCCAGGTGTAGCGCGCCTTGCCGCTCTTGATCAGAACCGTGGTACCGACGCAGAGCGCGACCGCCGCCAGGAGCTGGTTGCTGATGCCGAACAGCGGCCACAGCGAGTTGATGCCGCCGAGCGGATCGTTCACGCCCTGGATGAGGAACCATCCCCACGCCGCGACGATGACCCCGGAGGTGAGCACCGTGCTCGGGTACCACGAGGTCCGGGCGAGCGGCGCCCAGACCTGGCCGGCCAGCTCCTGCACCATGAAGCGCCCGACCCGGGTGCCGGTGTCCAGCGTCGTCAGGATGAACAACGCCTCGAACATGATCGCGAAATGGTACCACAGGGCCATGAGCCCCTGGCCGAAGGCGCCGCTCAGGATGTGCGCCATGCCGACCGCCAGCGACGGCGCGCCGCCGGTACGGCCGAGCAGCGTCTTCTCGCCGACTTCGGCCGCGAGCGCGGTGATCTGGTCCGGCGTCACCGTGAAGCCCCAGCCGCGAATCACCTCGGCCGCCGACTGCGCCGTGCCGCCCAGCGCCTGGAGCGGGGCATTGATCGCGAAGTAGATCCCCGGGTCGAGCAGCGCCGCCGCGCAGAGCGCCATCACCGCGACGAACGACTCCATCAGCATGCCGCCGTAGCCGATCAGGCGCGCGTCGCTCTCCTTCATCAGCATCTTGGGCGTCGTGCCCGACGCGACCAGCGCATGGAAGCCGCTGATGGCGCCGCAAGCGATGGTGATGAACGCGAACGGGAAGAGCTTGCCCGCGAACACCGGCCCGGTGCCGTCGACGAAGCGGGTAAGCGGCGGCAGGTGGAGCGGCGGGAGCGCGAGCAGGATGCCGAGCGCGAGCAGCAAAATCGTGCCGATCTTGACGAAGGTCGAGAGGTAGTCGCGCGGGCAGAGCAGCATCCACACCGGCAGCACGCTCGCCACGAAGCCGTAGGCCATGACCGCGTAGGCGATGGTGGACGCCGACCAGGTGAAGAGCGGAGCCAGGGTCGAAGACGCCGCGACCCAGCGGCCCGCCACCAGCGCGACCAGCAGCAGCGCCACGCCGACCGCGGTGGCCTCGAGCGTGCGGCCCGGGCGCCAGGCCTTCATCCAGAAGCCCATCAGGATGGCGATGGGCACGGTGCACGCGATCGTGAACACCCCCCACGGGCTGTCCTTGAGCGCGTTCACCACGACCAGCGCGAGCACGGCGAGCAGGATCACCATGATCGCGAGCACCGCGAGCATGGTGAGCGCGCCGGTGACGCTCCCGGTC
>JAICJD010000089.1 GCA_025928645.1 Gemmatimonadales bacterium | reverse complement strand
GTCCACGTCGGGCAGATGAACGGAAGGGCGGGCAGGAAAACGGAACGGCCGCCTAGTCGTGGCTAGACGGCCGTCCCACGTATGGACTATCCGAGGTCGGGGCATTGCTGCCGCCGTTCTTCTCTCACCTGCCACCGGTTGGCTGATACGCCGCTCGGGAGGGCGCGGTGTGGCCTCGTTTCGATCCCCAGGCCGGATGGCCATCCCACCTGGTTCGTCCATTCGAGCGCTGCGAGTCGGATCGGGTCGCGGACCGACCGTTCGCACTGCACTCCGAGGCGCAAGATCGGAGTGGATGAAGCACGCGACTGGCTTCACCTGTCCGAGCCGGGGTGATCACCAGGATCAACGAGTGCCTGAGCCCTTGGTTGCGTCGGCCCTCTCCCCTGATATCCCGCTCGAACCCGCCAAGCCGGCCGCCGCTGTGACTCGGGGTCCCAGCACGTGTCCTTCCTGGCGCGTGGACACAAAATAGGCACCCGCGATAAACTCGCAAGTGCCTGATTTTCTTCGGGTTACGCCAATCTCGCCGGGGCTCGATGTGGATTCGTAAGCCATGCCGGACGCGGGCGCTAGCCGGTCCGTCCACACAATGTGGGAATGTGAATCCACACCTTTATCCCGAACGGTCGCTCAGGGCTCCAGGCCCACTTCGACGTAACGGTAGGTCGGTTCGGGGTCGGACGAGCCGAACAGGCAGCCCGCGTTGCTGGCGGCGAACCATCCGGCCACGAGCGGCCTTGGCACGTCGAGCTGGTTGATGATCGGGCTGAGCCAGCGGCGCAGGTGGCGCAGCTCGGGCGCGCGGCGGCCGAGCAGGGCGAGCAGGGCCCCCGCGCCGGCCGTGGCGCGAAGGAAGTGGGCGAGTGCGTGCGCCCGCTGAGTGAATTCCACGGCCTTCACTCCGGGCTCGTCGAACAGCACGGCCCCCTCGAAGACGTCCATCGGCGGGGCGTCGAGCCGAGGTCCCAGGTACACATAGCGGCGGCCTTCGGCGCTTTTCCGCTCGATCACGGCGGCCGCCGTCTCGCTGGTAAGCCTGGCGGCGTGCAGCAGGTCGTCCTCGAGCAGGATGCCGACGGCGCCGGTCCATTCCAGCGCGGCGAGCGCGGTCTCGACCGGGCAGCCCAGCGCGTCGTCGAACGCGAGAAGACGCGGAGCCTCCCCGGCCCGGAGCACGAAATGAGACAGCCCTTCAGCCCGGTCGGTGAAGGTGCGGACCACCAGTGCCTGTGGCGATGTCATACCAGCAATCTAAGGTCTCCCGGCGGCCACGTCAGGCGCATTGGCCTCGGGGCGACGCGCGGACTACCTTTCGTGGAGGGCACCCCCGGAGACCGCATGCACGTGGAGTGGACGACGTACGCCTCGCCGGTCGGCGCGCTGACCGTCGTCGAGTGCGAGGCGGGTCCGCTCGTCGTCGAGTTTCCTCACCGCGCCGCCACGGTCAAGTGGGCGGTCCGCCTCCGTTCGGCCATTCCCGAGCTGCACATCGCCCAGGGCCCCTGCCGGGTCACGACCCTCTGGCTGGACGAGTACTTCACCGGCTCGGCCCGGCCTTTCCCGTTTCCCGACCACCTCAAGCGCTGGTTCGAGCTGTCGCCGGCCCAGGTTGCCGTGTTCAAGACGTTACGAAAGATCCCGCTGGGCGAGACCCGGTCGTACGAAGACATCGCCCGGGCAACGCGGCTGCACCCGCGCCAGATCGGATGGCTCGTGGCTGCCAACCACCTGGCGATCCTCCTTCCGTGCCACCGGGTGGTCGGAAAGGATGGGTCGCTCGTCGGCTACGGCGGCGGGCTCGCTCGCAAGCGCTGGTTGCTCGATCACGAGCTCAGGACCGCCGGCGTGGTGCTGCGGTAGGCAGCCCGGAGGTCCGGTGCCACCCGGTTCGCGATAGCTCTCCGGGCGTTCCCCTTATTGACAAATCCAAAAACGCACGTGACCTTAGGCTATGCTCCGCGAAGTCCATCCCTTGCATTCCTGAGCGATCGCCGGCCGGCCGGACCTTGAGTCCGGGCGGCTTTTTGTTGGATGGGGTGTTGTCACCCGGCCATCGTGGCCGGGGGTTTCCCCGGAGCCTGAGGGCTCCCTTTTCAAGAGGTTGCAACAATGGCGAAGGGCACGGTCAAGTGGTTCAATGATGCAAAGGGATTTGGTTTCATCGCGCAGGACGGTGGCAAAGACGTGTTCGTGCACCACACCGCCATCATTGCCGAGGGGTTCCGCTCGCTCTCCGAGGGCGACAACGTGGAGTTCGAGGTCGTCGAGGGGCCGAAGGGGCTCCAGGCTTCCAACGTCCGCAAGGTCTGATTCCCCGGCGCCTCGCGCCCTTCCCGTTCCGAAGCACGTCCGAGTCCCCGAGCCCCCGCCGCATTGGCGGGGGCATCGGTTCCCCGTTCCAGAGTCCGGCTACCGATGATGTTCGACCTGCGAGCGCTCGCGCTGGCGGCTCTTCTCGCCGTCCCCTCTTCGCCCGCCTCCTCACGGGACGGCCAGGATCCGGCCGCGCTCGAGTTTCAGGGCTTTCGCGCCGGCGCACGGCTCGATGAGCTGAGCGCGGTCGTCAGCGGTTTCGCCGCCCGGCTCCGCTGCGAGCGTGCCAGGGCCGACCGGCGGGTCACCGAATGCCGCGCGAGGCTCGACCGCCCGGAGCTCGGCGGCGCGACCGACCTCTGGCTCTCCGCCATGGACAGCGTGGCGGGCGTCATCACCATCTCCGGACCGGTGGACGCCGAGCGCCTGGACCGATGGCGGCAGACGCTGGTGCAACGCTACGGCCGGGTCGATACGCGCGTGCAGGGCCCGCAACGGGCGATGCAATGGGTGCGGCGAGGCCGAATGCTCCGCCTCACCTGGCGCGTCGACGGAGCTCATACGATGGCCTCGGTGAGCCTGGTGGATGGCCGCGTGCTCGACGCATGGGGACAGTCCGCACGAGACGGAGCCGGGATGCGCTGACGGCACCGCTCTCACCGCTTCCCCCCGGCGTTTCCCTGCAGCCGCACCAGAAAGCTTCCCTCCGACTCCTCGAGCACGTAGTCCCGCACGATCACCCGCTGCTCGCGCAGACTCCTCAGCAACGTGCGAACCCGCGTCCGCACCGGCGCAGCACCGCCTTGACGCCCGCGCCCGGTGATGAGTCGAACCACGTCGCCGGGGCGGGCGCGAGCCTGCGTCCGCAGAAAGCGCTCGGCGTTGGCCGCCGCCTCGTTCACGTGCTGCCCGTGAAGATCGAAGGTCGCGGCCACTGGGCGATCGGTCCAATCGAGCATGGCGATCCAGTTCGGGGTTAGTACGTAATTTGCACCCCCACCCGCACCGCCGGGGTGAACCGGCGGCCCGCCTCGCGTCTCGCGGCCCTGCCGCCCCGCCCGAACGGCCGCACCAACTGCTTTATCTCCTAGTGGTTACGGCTCAGGAACGATCCGAGGAGCGGGCCTTTGGCAATGTCCGATCATCTGAGGCTATTTGCCCGCCGCGCCGGCGTGCTGCTCGCCGCGGCGGCGCTCCTGAGCGGGTGCCGCAGGGGTGCAAGCGGCGACGTGGTCCGGATCGGCGTGGCGGGTTCGTTCAGCGATCCCATCGGACTGCCGATGAAGCAGGCCGCCGAGCTGGCCGCGGAGGAGATCAACGCGTCCGGCGGCATCGGAGGAAAGCGGCTCGAGCTGGTGCTGCGCGACGACTTCAGCGATCCCGATTCCGCGGTGTTCGTGGCGAGCGACCTGTACAACGCAGGTGTTTCCGCCGTCGTCGGCCATCTCTTCTCCGGAATGACGCTCGCCGCGGCGCCGGTCTACAACGGGGGCGACGCTCCCGTGGTCGAGCTGAGCCCGTCCTCCTCGTCACCCGACGTGACTAACGCCGGCGCGTACACCTTCCGCGTCTGCCCCAGCGATCTGGCCCACGGGACCGAGCTGGCCCACTGGGTGCGCGATCGCCTGCACTTCAACCGCGGCGCGGTGCTGTACCTGAACGACGAGTACGGGCGGGGCGTCCGTCAGACCTTCGTGGGCGAGTTCACCCGCCTCGGCGGTGCGCTGGAGGCGGTGGACCCGTACCTCGGCGACCGGCCCGACGTCGGCCCCTACCTCGACCGGCTGACTCGGGGCCAGACCCCCGAGTTCCTGGTGGTGGCGGGTAACCGCAGCGAGGCCGAAGAGATTCTTCGCCAATCGAAGAAGCGCAACCTCACGATGCCGGTGCTTGGCGGCGACGGGCTCGAAGGCATCCAGGAGGCAGGCGCGCTCGCCGAGGGCGTGTACCTGTCGTCGCCCTACTTCCCGTCCATTCCCAGCCTGGCCAACCGCCGGTTCGTCGCGGCGTTCGAGCGCAAGTTCCACTCGCTCCCGAACCAGCCCGCCGCCGGGACCTACGATGCCATTTACCTGCTGCGCGGCGTCATCGCCCGGGCAGGCCCCGGACGCGAGGACGTGCGCCGCGAGCTCGCCGGCATCGGCTCGGTGAGTCCGCCGTACGAGGGCGTCACCGGGACGGTCGCGTTCGACGCCAACGGCGACGTGCCGAACCAGAACGTCTACATCGGTCTGGTGCAGCACGGCGCGGTGTCGGTGGTGAACGGCGTGGATGAGACCGTCGTGGGCTCGCGATGACCGTCCTTCGCAGCCTGCGCCACCGGGTCATCGCGGGCATGGTGCTCCTGATCGGGCTCGTGTTCGGGATCGCCCTGCTGGGCGTCAACTCCATCCGCGCTCTGGACCAGTCGGTGAACCACGAGCTCTCGCTGCTGCTCGAGAGCACCGATCTGGCCAATGGGCTGGTCTCCTCGGTCACGGGCGAGATGCGCTCGTCGGAGCAGTACCTGCTGCGCCCCGACCTCCGGCTTCGCGCCTCCACTCTCGAGCTGGGCGACTCGGCCTACGCCTACCAGCGTCGCTATCGGTCGCTCGCCTCGCTCACCACGGCGGACCGCTACATCGTGAACAAGATCGCCGCCAACCAGGCGCAGATCGAAGTCGCCTACGGCATGGCCCACGCACTCACCGACCTGGGCCGGACCGAGGACGCACGCCGCATGGCGGACCGCGCCCGCGCCCCCGCCGACACCATGCTGGGGGACGTGCGCGCGCTCGGCCTCGCGCAGACCACCCGCTCGATGGCGCGGGCCGGCGACCTCCGGCGGCAGGCGGACACCCGGCGGGGCGCCCTCTGGGGGCTGTTCCTCGTCTCGCTTCTGATCGGGGCGCTCACATCCTTCTGGACGGTGCGGTCGGTCGACCGGCCGCTCACCCATCTCATCGGCGCGGCGGAGCGGTTCGGCGGCGGCGACCTGCGCCCGGTCGAGCTCGGCGGCATGCCGACCGAGATCGAGCGCCTCGCGCGCGCCATGGACGACATGGGCGGGCGGCTGCGCGGCGTGGTGGTCTCGGTGGTGGGCGAGGCGAGCCAGATCGGGAACAGCGCGAGCGACTTCAGCGCGATGAGCGAGGAGCTGGCGGCGAGCAGCGGCGAGATCTCGACCGCCATGGTCAAGATCGCGGCGAGCGCCGAGCAGCAGGTGAGCGGGATGGAGCGGGCCGACGCGCTGCTCGTGAGCCTGCGCGAGATCGCCGAGGCCAACGCCCGCGCTACCGGGCGCGTCGGCGAGCTCGGCGACCGGATTCAGGAGCTCGCGGCCCGGCATCGCGCGGACGTCGCGGCGGCCGGGCAGACGCTGCTCGACGTCCGCGAGGTCGTGCGCGCCTCCGCGGCGCAGGTTCAGGAGCTCGCCCGCTTCTCCGAGCCGATCACCGCCTTCATCGACCTGATCAAGCAGATCTCGTCGCAGACGAACCTGCTCGCGCTCAACGCGGCGATCGAGGCCGCCCGGGCCGGCGAGCACGGACGCGGCTTCGCGGTGGTGGCGGAAGAGGTACGGCGCCTGGCCGACTCGAGCGCCGCGGCCGCCGAGGACGTGGCCAAGACCGTGCGCCACATCCGGCACCAGGTGCAGCAGGTGGCCGGGACCATGGAGGTGGGGTCGTCCAAGGTGCAGGGCATCGAGGGGGTCGCGACCGCGGCCGCACGCGCGCTGGAGGAAATCACCCGAGCCGTCGGCGAGGTTCACGACGCGGCGGAGGCGGTGGCGCGCGAGGTTGCGGCCAACCAGGCGATCGTCGAGCAGCTGGGACAGCGAACCCGCGAGGTGAGTCAGAGCGCCGGCGAGCACGCCTCCGCCAGCGAGGAGGTGACGGCCGCCGCCGAACAGCAGACGGCCAGCACCGAAGAGATGGCCGCGGCCGCCGGCGATCTGCTCCAGGGAGCGACCCGGCTTACCGCGTTGATGCAGCAGTTCAAGACTTAGCGCTTCCTGGTCTTCGCCGCCTTCTTCACCTTCTTGACCGCCTTGACCGACTTGACCTTGCCCTTGGTGCGCGCCTTGGCCCGCTGAGCCCGCTCGCGATCGGCGGCGCGGTCGGCGCGCCGCTGCTCGGCGGCGTGGACCTCCGCGAGCAACCGGTCGCCCTCTTCCTGGGCCAGCAGTCCCCGCCGGGTCGCGTATCTTAGCAGCTCCTCGGCGTCCTGGACGTGGAACTCCGCGAGCCTGGCGCCGGCCCGGATGACGTTTCCGAGCGCGTCGGCGACCGGGCTCCGGAGGACGTTGGCGATGCCCGGAAGGGTCTCAAGCAAGGTAGAGATCTGTGAACCGCCGAGTTCCGACACCACGCGTCCTCCTTACGCCTGCAGGTCCGTCCGGCACCCAACGAGGTGGGCCGGCGCTTTGGGAATTCTCGCACGGGCGCGCCCGGTTCGCTAGTAGTATTATAGCAAACTACCTTAAGATTTGTGATCACACGAGAATGCCCCGGAGGCCGACCGGCGCCGGGGCACTGGTGTAACTAATTAGAAAACAACTACCTACCTCATTTGATCGTCAGCGTTCCCCGCATGTCGTAAGCGCGATGGGGAAGGCAGTAGAACGGATACTGCCCCGGGGGCACTTGCGGCACGGTCATCCGGTACTCGGTGCCGCTCGTCGTAAGCAAGGGACTGCTCAGGTCGCCCGACCGATTGGGCATGGCGCTGTTCAAAGCGACCCGCGCCGCCGGGCCGAGATCCTTCCCCTCGAAGACGACGCTGTGGGGCGCCCCGCTCACGACCTGAAACACCACCACGTCGTTGGGGCGCGCCTGAACCTGGGCCGGCTCGAATCGGTATGTGTCACTCTTCGGGTTGGCGATGAGCCGGACCACGTGGCTGGTCTGGGCCCGGCCCGAAGCCGCGACGCATATAGCCAACCCCAATGATACGAACAACATCCGCACCATGAAACGCATCGGGGCGTCCCTCCTCTGTACGGTCGTGGACCTTTGCGCCGCCCGGCGGTCTCGATAAATTGAGGGTTGAGGCGGGGTAGCCACAACCGTGCCACCAAATCCCGCCGGAAGGGCCGACTGTGGGACGTCGGGGCATCAAGGAGTACCGAGCACCGGAAGCGCTGATTCTGATCGCGGCCGATCGCGACCAGAAACCTCTCGTGTGTCCCTCCTGCAATTCCTCAGAGGTCGAGCGCACCCCGAGCAGGGCCTCGTGCGAAGACGCGCAAGGCGGCAGGGTGACGCTCCATTGCGCCGCCTGTGGCCGCACGGCCGCATACATCGCGCGCACCCTCAATCGCTCATCCCTGCCCGAAGCGCCGAGGCACCTCTAGCGGTCACTTTGGCTGCGTGAAGATCCTTCCCCAGCGAACCGCGGTCAGGAACGGCAATGACTTCCAGCTGTTCTGATCGTAGCTGAAGTACACGATGAGCGGCCGCCCGCGCACGTTCGCGCGAGGCAGGAACCCCCAGTAGCGGCCGTCGTACGAGCTGTCCCGGTTGTCTCCCATCATGAAGAACGAATCCGCCGGCACGACGATGGGCCCCCAGTCTTGGAGGTCGGGCTGGTAGCTCGCCGTGTCGCGCTGGACCAGATGGGGCACCTGCCAATCGCGCATCTTCGCGCGCTGGACCGGGTCTTCCGAACGGTGCGGATCGGAGTGGAGGGCGTAGGGCTCATCGACCCGCTGCCCGTTGCGGTAGAGCTGACCCGCCTCCATCGACAGGGTGTCGCCGGGCATCCCGATCAGCCGCTTGACGACCTTGAGCCCTTCCTCCTCGACCGAGTCGAACACCAGGATGTCGTTCCGGCGCGGCTCGCGCACGGCGGGAAGCCTGGCGTGGATGATCGGCACCTCCGCGCCGTAGAGCGCCTTGTTGACGAAGAGGAAGTCGCCGATGAGGAGCGTGTTCTCCATGCTGCCCGACGGGATGCGGAATGCTTCGACCAGGAAGGTGCGAAGGAGGAACCAGACCAGAAGGGCCACGACGATCGACTTGGTCCACTCCCAGGCCCAGATGATCGCGGAGCGCGAGCGGTCGGCCGGGCCGCCGCCGGCCGGGCCGCCGGGGCGGGACGGCGGGGAGCTGGGAGTGGTACGCGCGGTCATGCCTGCATCCGGGAAAAGGGGAACGTCCCAAGTATAACGGGTGGGTGAACCGTCAGCGTTCCGCGCGTACCGCCGCCAGCACCTTGTCGGGGTGCTCTCCGGCGTTGCTGACGCGAGGCCAGTGCCGCCGAACCCGTCCATCCGGGCCGATCCACACGGTCGAGCGAATCACCCCCATCCGGGTGATGCCATACATCTTCTTCTCACCGTAGGCCTCGTAGGCCTTCATGACCGAGCGGTCGGTGTCCGTGAGCAGCGGAAAGGGGAGGCGGTACTTGGATGCGAACTTCACGTGCGACGCGGCATCGTCCGCCGAGACGCCAAGCACCGTGACGCCGAGCGCCTGCAGGTCGTCCCACGCGTCGCGGAATCCGCACGCCTCCTTGGTGCAGCCCGGCGTGTCATCCTTGGGGTAGAAGTAGAGGATCAGGTCGCGGCCCGCGAAATCCGCAAGGGATACCTTGGATCCGGACGAATCGACCAGGGTGAATGGAGGCGCCTTCTGGCCGGGCTCGAGCATCACTGCTCCTCGGTGGGAAGCTGGAACGGCGGGCGGGCTACCGGGTGGGGCGCGACTCGCCGCTTCGGGGTTGGGGGAAACCCGGCGGAACACGGTGCGGCCGCGATCAGCTCTCCTGCGGGCGCACCGGCGTCCGGTCCACCACCTTGGGCGCGACGGGCGTTCCCTCGGCCAGCCGCTCCTGTCCGCCGACGACGACCTGCTCGGCCGGCTGGACGCCGCTCCGGGCCTCGACGAAGCCGGGGGTACGCACCCCGATGTCTACCTGCCGCCGCGCGGCTTTCCCCTGCGCCACGACCCACACGAAGGTCGACCCCTGCAGGGCGACGATGGCGTCCTCCGGGATGACGACGGCGTTCGGACGGACGGCGGTCGCGAGGCGGGCCTCGATGAACATCCCCGACTGCAGCTCCCGCTTCGGGTTGGGTGTCACGGCCTTCACGGTAATCGTGCGACCCGGAAGTTGCACCACCGGGTCCACGAAGTCCACGCGCCCGGTGAACTCGCGTCCGGGCAGCGCGGCGACGCGGAACGTCACCTCCTGGCCCTTCCGGAGCTGGTCGGCGTAACGCTCGGGCACCTGGAACGCGGCGCGCTGGGGTGAGACCGTCTGCAGCGTGGCCAGCCGGGTATCGGTCTTCACGTAGTCGCCGAGGCTCACGAACCGCTGCCCGACCACCCCCGTGAAGGGCGCCCGGACGGTAGTGCGGGCGAGGCGCACCTGAAGCAGCTGGAGCGACGCCTCGTCGCTCCGGGCAGTGGCTTCCGCACGCTCCAGCTCCGACTGGGACGAGGCCCGCTGGGCGAGCAGATCCTTGGTGCGCGCGAGCGACTGCCGCGCCAGGTCGCGGTCGGCTTCGGCCCGGGCGACCTGCGCCTTGAGCTCGGCGTCGTCCACCTTGAACAGCGGCGTGCCCTGGGCGACGTAGGTCCCTTCGCGCACCAGGATCTGCGCGAGGCGTCCCTCGACCTCCGGCCGAAGCTCGATCGATTGCATGGCCTCGATCTCTCCGGTGGCGAGGATGGCGTCGACCACCGTGTCGGTGCGCGCCACCGCCACTTCGACCGGCATTGCCGGCGGGCCGCCGCCCGCGTGCCTGCCCCCACCCGGCGTGCCGGCGGATTCCGCCTTGTTGCAGCCGGCCAGCCCGGCCATGAGCCAGGCCCCGAGCGCCAGCCTTCGCGCGTCGCGCGTTCCACGGATGGATGTCACGGCACGTCCTTGTTCGTGAAGAGTCGGCGGCCCAGGATCGCCTCGAGGCCGGCGAGGGCCAGACGCGCCGCGTAGCGCGACTGCACCAGATCGGCCTCGGACTGGGTGAGCCGGATCTGCGCGTCGAGCACGTCGAGGATGGTGGTCGAGCCAGCCCGGTAGCGCGAGTCCTGGACCCGGTAGTTCTCGCGGGCGACCACGACCCCCGTGCGCGACAGCTCGGTCGTGGCCCGGGCGGTCACGTACGCCTCGAACGCGGCCGTGACGTCGGGCCGCGCCGCCCGCTCGAGGTCGTCACGGATCGCGCGCGCGACATCGCGGTTGACCCGCGCCTGCGAGACGGCGATCTCCCGGCTCCCGTTGTTCCAGATCGGGAGCGATACGCTGAGCGCGATGGACGACACGTTCCGCGCGCTGGGAAAGAAGCTGTCGTCGAACCGGAGGTGGGTCCCGACCACCGAGACCTGCGGCAGGTACTGGCCGCGCTCCCCCTTGAGGACGGCCGACGCCGCCCGCTCGTTGGCCCGGGCGGCGCGGTACTGGGGCCCCTGCGTCACGGCGAGCTGCACCGCCTGCTCCACGCCGAGCGGGAGCTCGGGCGCCTCGGCCGTGTCCACCGGCTCCGCGTCGACCGCGCCCGGGGCGCCGATCCGGCGGCCGAGCTCGAGCCGGGCGACCCGCAGCGCGGCGTCGCGGCGGAGCTGGTCGGTGCGCGCCTGGGTGAGCTCGAGCACGAGCTGGAGCGAGTCGCTCTGCACGGCGGCGCCGGACACCACCCGCGCCCGGGCGACGCTCAGCCCTTCTTCGGCGCGGCGGCTGCGATCGGCCGCGACGCGCGAGAGCTCCGCGTTCTGGAGCACGGCGTAGTAGTCGGATTCCGCCAGGAGCGCCGAGCGGAACCGCTGCTCCAGCTCGCCCGCCTGTGCGCCGTCGAGCTCGGCCCGGGTGCGGGCGAGGTCGGTGAACTTCCGCGCGGCGAACAGGTCGTACTGCGCCTGGAACGTGGCGTTGACGGCCTCCGCCTGGTTCCGCCCCGTTCCGACGTTGAAGAACTCGGTCGAGTACTTGGTGGCGTCGATATTCGCCACCAGCGACGGCAGCACGAACACGGCGAGCGCCGCGCGGCGCCCCCACTCGGCGTTGTCGACCTGGCCGAGCGAGCGCACGTAGTCCGGGTCCAGCCGGGCGGCCCGCGTGATCGCCTGCTCGAGATTCACCCGCGGCATCGCCGAGCCGGAATCGGCCGGCGCCGCGGCGGTGACCTGGAGTGCCAGCAGCAGCCCCCCGATCACTCCGCCTCCGCGGCGACGAGCGCGTGCGGCTGCGCCGCCCGGCCGCGGATCCGGGCCAGCGCCGCGTCGAAGATGACGTACACCGTCGGCACCACGTACAGCGTGAGCATGGTGGAGAACACGAGCCCGCCGACGATGGCGTAGCCGAGCGGCCGGCGGCTCAGCGAGCCGGCCCCGAGGCCCAGCGCGATCGGCAGCGCGCCCATGACCGTCGCGACCGAGGTCATGAGGATGGGCCGGAGCCGGATCCGCCCGGCCTCCCGGGCGGCGTCCACCGTCTCCATGCCCCGCTCGCGGAGCTGGTTGATGTACTCGACCAGCAGGATCGAGTTCTTGGTGACCAGCCCGATGAGGAGGATCATCCCGATCTGGCTGTACACGTTGATCGTGGAGCCGGCCACCTTGAGCGTGAACAGCGCCCCGGTCACCGCGAGCGGCACCGACAGGAGCACTGTGAACGGGTGCACCAGCGACTCGAACTGGCTGGCCAGCACCATGAACACCACGACCAGCGCCAGCGCGAACGCGAAGTAGAGCGACGTGCCGCTCTCCTCCAGCTCGCGGGACTCACCCGCGAGCGCCGTGCTGCTCCCCCGCGGCAGCACCTCGCGCGCGATCCGGTTGAGCGAGTCGAGCGCCTCGCCCAGGGTAAAGCCGGGCGCGAGGCTCGCGGTGACGGTGGCGGCGCGGACCCGGTTGAAGTGGTCGAGCTCGCGCGGACCCACGCCCTCCTTCACCTGGGCCAGCGCCTCGAGCTTCACCAACGAGGCATCCTTCCCTCGGACGTAGAGCCCGGTCATGTCGCTCGGGGTGGCGCGGGCCCGGGGGTCGAGCTGGACGATGACGTCGTACTGCTTGTTGTTGCGGGTGAAGGTGCTGGTCTTGCTGCCGCCCAGGAGCACCTGCAGCGTGGTCGCCACGTCGCCGACCGGCACGCCCAGATCCTCGGCGCGGTCGCGGTCGAAGCTCACCTCGAGCTGCGGCTTGTTCACCCGGAGGTCGCTGTCCACGTTCACCAGCCCGGCGATCTTCCGCGCGCGGGCCAGCAGCGTGTCGTTGCCACGGGCCAGCGAGTCGAAGTCGGGGTGCTGAATCACGAAGTTCACCGGGCTGCCGAAGCCGAACGCGGGCGGATTGTTGGCGAACACGAACACGCCCGGGATCGCAAAGAACTGGCCCTGGACCTCGTTGATGATCTCCTGCACCGATCGGGTCCGCTTGGACCAGTCGTCCAGATTGGTGAAGATCATGCCCCGGCTCACGCCGTCGCCGAGGTTGACGACGCTGAAGAAGCTCTCGACGCCCTTGGTCTTGGCCAGGATGGCTTCCGCCTGACGCTGGTATCCGTCGGTGTAGGCCAGCGAGGAGCCTTCGGGCGCGATGACGAAGTTGAAGAACCAGCCCTTGTCCTCGGGCGGCACGAACTCGCGCTTGAGCGAGCGGAACACCAGCCCGGCGGCCCCGGTCACGCAGAGGGTCAGCACGACGACCGCCACGCGGTGCCGGAGCGCGAGCGTCAGGGTCTTCGCGTAGCCGGCGGCCAGGCCGTTGGAGCCCCGCTCGAGCGCGCGATACACGGCGCCGTGCCGCTGCGGCACGCGGAGGATCTTGGCGCAGAGCATCGGGGTCAGGGTGAGCGCCACGAAGCCGGAGATGATCACCGCGCCCGCCACGGCCACGCCGAACTCGTTGAACAGCCGGCCGGTCGAGCCGGTGAGGAAGGCGAGAGGCGTGAACACCGCCACCAGCGCGATGGTCGTCGCGAGCACGGCGAACCCGATCTCGCGCGTGCCGTTGGTGGCCGCCGCCTCGGGCGATTCACCCAGCTCCTCCTGATGCCGGTAGGCGTTCTCCAGCACGATGATCGCGTCGTCCACCACGATGCCGATGGCGAGCGTGAGCGCGAGCAACGTGAAGTTGTTGATCGAGAAGCCCATGAAATACATGATGGCGAACGCGGCCACGATCGACGCCGGGATCGCGAGGCCCGGGATGAGCGTCGCCCGGAAGTTCCTCAGGAAGAGAAAGATGATGATCACGACCAGGCCGGCCGCGATCATGAGGGTCTCCTCCGCCTCCTGGATCGACCGCTGGACGAAGACCGACTCGTCGAAGGCCGTACTGATGCGGACGCCGGGCGGAAGCGATTCCTGGATCCGGGGGAGCTCCTTGCGGATCTCGTCGGCCACCTGGATCACGTTGGACTTCGACTGCCGCACCACGCCGATCGCGACGGCCGGCGTCCCGTTGTAGCGGAGCGCGCTCCGCTCGTCCTCGGGCCCGAGCTCCACCCGCCCGAGGTCCTTGAGCTTGACCAGGGCGCCGTTGGCGTTGCTGACGACCAGCTCGGCGAACTCCTGCGGCGTCTTGAGCTCGCCCAGCGAGCGCACGGTGAACTCGCGCCGCTCGGACTCGATCCGCCCGGCGGGAACCTCGACGTTGCGGCTCCGGATGGCTTGCTGCACGTCCTGGACGGTGAGCCCGCGGGCCGCGAGCTCCGAGGCCGAGAGCCACACCCGCATGGAGAACCGGCGCTCGCCGAAGATCCGGGCCTGGCCCACGCCCCCGAGCGTCTGCAGCCGGCTCTTGACCAGCCGGTCGCCGATGTCGGAGAGCTGGAGCAGGTCGTAGTTCTCGCCCGAGAGCGCGAGCCAGTAGAACGGCTGCGCGTCGGCGTCCTGCTTGGCGACCACCGGCTCCTCGACGTCCTCGGGCAGCCGTTCGCGCACCCGGGCGACCTTGTCGCGGACGTCCTGCGCGGCCGCCTCGACGTCCCGGCTCAGATTGAACTCGAGCACGATGTTGCTGAACCCCTCGCCGCTCGAGCTCGTCAAGGTCCGCAGGCCTTCGACCGTGCTCAGCTCCTCCTCGAGGATGTCGGTGACGGCCGACTCCACCACCTGCGGGTTGGCGCCGGGCAGCACGGTCGAGACCGAGACGATGGGCGGGTCCACGTCGGGAAACTCGCGAACGGCGAGCCGGGTGTAGCCCAGGGCCCCGAAGAGAACGAGGGCGAGGCTGGCCATACTGGCGAGCACCGGGCGCCGAATGGATAAATCGGAAAGCTTCATGGGACCGCCTGCAGGGTAGGTCCGGATATGATGTGCCGGGATGGCCGAACGAGGCCCGTCGTCGCCATACGAAACACCCCGGCAGGAGATTCAGGCTCCGGATTAGATTACCGGCTCCCGTTTCCGGTTGCTCATGGCCGCCAAGCTCTCATCCCGTCAGCTGGCCCAGCTCGCGTACCTCGAATCGCTGCCGCCGCGGTTCGGGCGGATTCATGCCGTCATCGAGGAAATGGCCGCCCTCCGCGCCGACGATGTGGTGGTGCGCGGCCTGGGACGGCTGCTCGATCAGATGAAAGCCGAGGCCGGGGCGCTGAGTATCACCGGGCTGGCGGAGACCGCCGGGCTGATGAGCACGATGACGCGGCGTGGGGGAGGGCTGCAGATGAAGGTACGGGGCCTCAGGGAGCTGCTGGGCAGTCTCAAGATCAACTACGACGCGGCGATGCGGCAGGCGGCGACTCCCGAGGCGGAGTCCCCCGAAGGCTGACCGCCCACGCCCCCGCCGCGGGGCCGAGGGGGCGCGGAACAAACGAAGGGGCTGAAGTCGTAGGGTTGGAACGCCGGCCCGGCCGGGGGGAATCGCCCGGCGCTACCGCACGGCGGCGGCGCGGCCCCGGCGGGCGAGCAGCCGGTCGATGATCGGCCCGAGCATGATGATGATCATGCAGTTGATGAGCACACCGACCAGGGCGGACACGAAGGCCAGCGCGCTCAGGATGAGCGTGGCGCCGATCGTTGCCAGCAGGACTCCGATCCAGTTCATCGCGCGTTCTCCAATGCCGGGGAGCTGCAGGGCCGTAGGTTATCCGGTGCGGTCCAAGTCCGCAACCCGCCTCACTCACCGTTCCCGAGGATCCTCCATGCGCATTCCGTCGGCTGCCCGTATGCTGCTCGTGCCCACGCTCCTGTTCACCCTCCAGGGCCGGCTCCAGGGACAGGAGAGCGCCCACCCGGCCGGCCACGACCACGCCGACCCC
>JAICJD010000159.1 GCA_025928645.1 Gemmatimonadales bacterium | reverse complement strand
GTCGATGGTCTCGAACAGCGGGACGATCGGCAGCGTGCAGCTCTCGACCGCGGGCGTGTCGGCGAACAGGCCGCCGACCTTGGCGAGCAGGTACGCGCCGAGCACGTCGGCCACGCTTCGGGTCATGCTCAGGACGAACGCTCCGAAGGCCTCCCGGTCGATCTCTTCACGCAGCTGCCGCACCAGCCCGAACAGGCCCAGCGTCTCGGCCGCCTCGGGCGGGACCGCCGGAGGCGGCGCACCGGGCGCGAGCGGCCGCGCGAGCTCCGCGCCGACCCAGGCGCGCCAGGCCTCGGATCCGGCGTCGGGCGGCTCGCCCCGGTTGCCCAGCGCCCGCCAGAGCTCCGCGAGCGTGGCGGTGAGCCTGGTCGTGTTCTCCCGCACGTCGAGACGGACGGTGCTGAAGCGGAAGGATTCGACCTCGCGGCGCACCGGCCGCACCATCGCGGTCGCGATCTCGGGCCGGCCGCCCTGGGCCAGCTCCTCCTCGATCAGCTTGAGGTCGCCCACGAGCTGGTCGGCGGAGGCATAGCCGGCCGGATCCGGGCGGGTATCGCCGCGCTCGGTGTGCTCGATCATCACCTGGATCCGGCGCAGCATCACGCCCAGGTACTGCCGGAAGACCTCGCCCGGATTCCGGACCGCGAACTCCTCGGCGCGGCCGGTGCCGGCCAGCGCCGCGTCGAGCGCCTGGCGGAAGCGCGGGCCGATGGGGACCGCCTTCTCCGTGATGCTCAGCGCGCGCACCAGCTCGTCGATCCGGCGGCGGTAGCGCCGCAGGGAGGTCAGCCGGTTCTCGAGCAGCGTGCTCCGGGTGACCTCGTTGGTGACGAACGGATTGCCGTCTCGGTCGCCGCCGATCCACGAGCCGAACTGGAAGAACGGCGGCACGGTCCAGCGCTCGCCGGGATAGTGGCGCGCGAGCGTGCGCTCGACCTTGTCGAGCAGGTCGGGGACGGCCTCGAACAGGGTTTCGTTGAAGAAGTGGAGGCCCCAGAACACCTCCTGGGGTACCGTCGGCTTGGTGAGCCGGAGCTCGCCGGTGAGCCAGAGCAGCTCGATCTCGTTGCGGAGCCCGTCCACGAGCGCCTGGCGCTCGCGCGGGGTCCACCGGGGCGACTCGAGATCCACCAGCCGGCGGTAGATGCGCCGGTGCTTCTCGAGCACGGTCACCCGCTTGGCTTCGGTGGGATGGGCGGTGATGACCGGCCGCACGCGGAGCTGCTCGAGCAGGGCGTGGATGTCGGCGGCGGGCACGCCGGCCTCGGCGGCCCAGGCGAACACCTGCGCGAACGTGCCCCGGAGCTGCTCGTAGCCCCGCTCGGCCTCGATCTGACGGCGGCGCCGCATCGCCGCGTTCTGCTCGGCGATGCTCACGAGCTGAAACCAGATGCCCTGCACCTGGAGCGTGCGGGCGAGCAGCTCGGGGCTCAGCTCGTTGGGCGCGCGCTCGCCGCGGAGCACCGGCTCGATGTCCGGTGCGCGCTCGCGCACGAGCTGGAGCATGAGCTCGCTCAGGAGCTCCACGACCTCGGTGGCGTAGCGCGCCGCGCTGGCGGCCGCCGGGTCGGACGACTCGGGCAGCTCGGTCCCGGCGACGAACGGCTCCAGGACCACGTGGCTCACACGACGCGGTCCCGGAGGGGCTGGCCGGCGAAGAAGCGCTGGAGGTTCTCGAAGGCGCGCATTCCCATCGCCACGCGCGTCTCGGTGGTGGCGCTGCCGAGATGCGGCAGCAGGACGACGTTGTCCATCGTGGTGAGGGCCTGAGTGACCTGCGGCTCGCGCTCGAACACGTCGAGTCCGGCGCCCGCGATGCGCCCGGCAACGAGCGCCTCCACCAGCGCCGCCTCGTCCACCACGTCGCCCCGCGCGGTGTTCACCAGGAACGCCTCGGGCCGCATGAGCGCGAGACGCTCGCGGTTCATGAGGTGGTGAGTCTCGGGCGACGCCGGGCAGTGGAGCGAGACGAAATCGGCCTGGCGCAGCACCTGCTCGAGCGTGTCCCGAGGCTCCGCACCGAGGGCGCGGGCCACGTCGGGCGGCGGCGGGTACGGATCGTGGTAGATGACCTTCATCTGGAAGCCGTGGTGCGCGCGCTGGGCCACCGCGCGGGCGATCCGGCCCATCCCGACGAGGCCGAGCGTCTTCCCGGTCACGTGGGCGCCCAGCATGTGGGTCGGCCGCCACCCGGTCCATTGACCGTTTCGCACGTGGCGCTCGCCCTCGCCAGTCCGGCGCGCGACCATGAGGAGCAGCGTCATGGCCAAATCGGCGGTGGCGTCGGTGAGCACGTCGGGCGTGTTGGAGACCGCGACGCCGCGCGCCTTGGCGGCCTCGACGTCGATGTTGTTGAAGCCGACGCCGAAGTTGGCGACCAGCCGGGTCCGTCTGGGCTCCGCGGCGAGCAGGTCGGCCGTGACGCTGTCGGTGACCGTGGTGAGCAGCGCGTCGGCCGTAGCCAGCGCGCCGCGCAGGCCCTCGGGACCGAGCGGCCGGTCCTCCGGGTTGAGCCGCGCGTCGAACGCCCCCCGGAGCGCGTCATGCACCGCGTCGGGCAGGCGGCGGGTGACCACCACGACCGGGCGGTCGCTCACCGGCCGACCGCCACGCGCTTCGAGAGACCGCCCAGCACGCGCGCCGCCGTGGCCCCGAGATCGGCCGGGCTGGGCACGACGGTGAGTCCGGCCTCCTTCATGATCTCCACCTTTTCCGCGGCGCTCTCGCCGAACGCGCGGATGATCGCCCCGGCATGGCCCATCCGCCGGCCCTTGGGCGCGGTGAGCCCCGCGACGTAGCCGATGACCGGCTTCCGCATGTTCTCCTTGGCGAAGAGCGCGGCCTCCGCTTCCTGCGGCCCGCCGATCTCGCCGATCATCATCACCGCCTCGGTCTCGGGATCCTCCTCGAACCGCTGCAGCATGTCCACGAACGAGCTGCCGTTGATCGGGTCGCCGCCGATGCCGACGCTGGTCGAGATGCCGACGCCAAGCGCCTTCATCTGCGACGCGGCCTCGTAGCCGAGCGTGCCCGAGCGTGTGACCAGGCCGACGGTGCCTCGCTGGTAGATGTGGCCCGGCATGATCCCGACCAGCGCCTTCCCGGGGCTGATGATGCCGGCGCAGTTGGGGCCGATCACCGTCGAGCGCTTCTCCCTGGGATACCGCCGCAGGTAGCGCTTCACCATCATCATGTCCTGCGCCGGAATGCCGTCGGTGATGGCGCAGATGAGCCGGACCCCCGCGTCGGCCGCCTCCATGATGGAATCGGCGCAGAACGCGGCCGGGACGAAGATGATCGTCGCCTCCGCCCCCACCTCGCGCACCGCCTCCTTCACGGTGTTGAACACCGGCCGCTCGAGGTGGCGCTTGCCTCCCTTCCCCGGAGTCACGCCGCCCACGAGGTTGGTGCCGTAGGCGATCATCTCCTTGCCGTGGAACGTGCCCTTGTCCCCCGTGAAGCCCTGGATGACGAGGCGCGTCCGCTCGTCGACGAGAATGCTCATGGCTTGCCGTTCCCTCCGCCGACCTCGCCCTGGCCGCCGAGGGCCGCGGTGCCGCCGGTGGCCTTGAGGGCGGCCACCACCTTCTCGGCCGCCTCGGTGAGTGTGTCCGCCGTCGCCAGATCGAGTCCGCTCTCCTTGAGGATCCGGCGGCCTTCCTCCACGTTGGTGCCGGCGAGCCGCACCACGAGCGGCACGGCCGGCTTGAGCTCCTTCACCGCGTTCACCACGCCCTGCGCCACCCAGTCGCACCGGTTGATGCCGGCGAAGATGTTCACCAGGATCGCCTTGACCTTGGCGTCGGCGAGCACCAGGCGGAACGCGTTGCACACCTTCTCGGGCGACGCGCCGCCGCCCACGTCGAGGAAGTTGGCCGGCGAGCTGCCCGCGTGCTTGATGAGATCCATCGTGCCCATCGCGAGGCCGGCGCCGTTCACGATGCAGCCGATCTCGCCGTCCAGCGCCACGTAGTTGATGCCGTACTCGGCCGCCTGCGACTCGCGCGGGTCTTCCTCCGCGTAGTCCCGGAGCTCGCTCACGTTGGGGCGGCGGAACAGCGCGTTGTCGTCGAAGGTCATCTTGCAGTCGAGCGCGAGGAGCTGGCCGTCGGCGGTCGCCACCAGCGGGTTGATCTCCACCATGGTGGCGTCCAGGTCGCGGAAGGCGCGATAGCAGCCGAGCAGCGCCGTCACCGCCCGGGTGACCTGCGCGGCATCGAACCCGAGCGCGAACGCGATCTCGCGGGCCTGGAACGCGGTGAGCCCGACCGCGGGCTCGACCACGGAGCGGATGATCGCGTCGGGCGAGCGCTCGGAGATCTCCTCGATCTCCATGCCCCCCTGCGCCGAGGCGACGATCATGACGCGCTCGCTCTTCCGGTCGAGCACGAAGCCGAGATAGATCTCCCGCTCGATCGGAACGGCCGCCTCGATGTAGAGGCGGTGCACCGTGCGCCCCTCGGGCCCGGTCTGGTGGGTGACGAGGCGCTTGCCGAGCAGGGTCTTCGCGGCCTGCCGGACCTCGTCCTCGTTGGTGCACAGCTTGATCCCGCCCGCCTTCCCGCGCGCGCCCGAATGGATCTGCGCCTTGACGGCCCAGCGGGCGCCCCCGATCTCGGAGGCACGGTAGACCGCCTGCTCCGGACTGTAGGCCACGCCGCCGCGGGGAATCGCGACGCCGAAGCCGGCAAGGAGCTCCTTGGCCTGATACTCGTGGATGTCCACGCTGGTCCTCCGTTGGACTGTGGTGTACCGGTCTTCATCCCGAGCGAAAGCGAGGGACCTTGCTGGCGGGGCACGTGCCGCCGCCCGATGGTCCGATCCCGCGGAGCAGGTCCCTCGCGGCGCTCGGGATGAAGAGACCCTACCGCGCCCTGACCACCTAGCGCGCGCCCGCCTTGACCCCGCTCCGGCCGCGCGCGCCGATCGCCTGCGCCGCGTCGACCACGTTCTGCGCCATGCGCGCGGAGGCGGCGTCGATCATGCGGCCGTCAAGCTGCGCGGCGCCGCGCCCGTCGCGCGCCGCCTCCTCGAGCGCCTCGAGGATCCGGCGCGCGCGGCTCAGCTCCTCGGCCGGCGGGCTGAACACCTCGTTGGCGAGCTCGATCTGCGAGGGGTGGATCGCCCACTTGCCCTCGATCCCGAGCGCGGCGGCGCGCTTGGCCGAGAGGCGATACCCCTCGGGGTCCTTGAAGTCGCCGAACGGCCCGTCGATGGGACGCAGGCCGTAGGCCCGGCAGGCCACCACCAGCCGCGAGAGCGCGGCGTGCCACTGGTCGCCGGGGTAGTCGGGGTTGAGCCCGCCGATCACGACGGTGCGCGCGCGACAGCTCGCCGAGTAGTCGGCCACGCCGAAGTGCATGGCCTCGAGCCGCCGGCTCGACTGCGCGATCGCCTCGACGTTGGCCATGCCGAGCGCGGTCTCGATCAGCACGTCGATGCCGATCCGATGCGGGATCCCCCTGGCCGTCTCAATCTGGGTGAGCAGCGCGTCGACCAGATAGACGTCGGCCGCAACCCCCACCTTCGGGATCAGGACCGTGTCCAGCCGGTGGCCCGCCTGCTCCACGACATCCACCAGATCGCGATACATGTAGTGGGTGTCGATTCCGTTCACCCGCACGCAGATCGTCTTGCCGCGCCCGCGCCAGTCGTGCTCCAGGAGCGCCGCGATGACGTTCGCGCGCGCGCGCTCCTTGTCGCCCGGCGCGACCGCGTCCTCCAGGTCGAGGAAGACGTAGTCGGCCGGCCCGTCCAGCGCCTTGGGGAACAGGCCGGGGTTCGAGCCCGGCACGGCCAGCTCGCTGCGTTGCAGCCGCTGGCGCGCCGGCTCGACTCGGGTATGGCTCATCGGGCGGCGCCGGCGGTGGCCTTCCCTTTCGCGGCCGGCGCCGCCGGCTGGGCGTCCGGGGCGCGCGGCGGCAGCTCGCGCTTCTCCAGCGGGGCCGCCGTGCCGCGCCAGTACTCTTCCGCCGCGCCGACGCCGCTGCCGGGCGTGAGCTTGATCCCCGCGTCGCGCATCGCCATCTCCGCGCCGGCGAGGCCGCCAAGCAGCATGCACTCGTTCAGGTCGCCGAGGTGGCCGATCCGGAACAGCCGGCCGGCCATGCGCGCGAGGCCGGCGCCGAGCGCCAGGTTGTAGCGCCGGTAGGCGATGTCGATGATCTCGGCGGCGTTGATGCCGGACGGTACCATGACGGCGCTGACCGTGTCGGAGTACCAGCGCGGCTCGCGGGCGCAGAGATCGAGCCCCCACGCCTTGACCGCCGCCCGCGCGCCCTCGGCGAGCCGGTGGTGCCGGGCGAACACGTTGTCGAGCCCCTCCTCGAACAGCATGGCCAGGGACTCGCGCAGACCGTACAGCAGCGACAGCGACGGCGTGTAGGGGAAGTACCCGGTCGCGTTCGCTTTCCGCATGTCGCCGAAATCGAAGAAGACGCGCGGCAGCGTGGCCTGGTCGTAGCGGGCGGCCGCCTTCTGGCTCACTGCCACGATGCCAAGGCCCGCGGGCAGCATGAGCCCCTTCTGCGACCCGGTGACGGCGCAGTCGACGCCCCATTCGTCCATCCGGAAATCGATGCTGGCGATCGAGCTCACGCCATCCACCATCAGCAGCGCCGGATGCTTCGCGTCGTCGAGCGCCTTCCGCAGGCCCGCGACGTCGCTGGTGACACCGGTGGCGGTCTCGTTATGCGTGATGAGCACCGCCTTGATCTGGTGGCCCTTGTCGGCGGCGAGCGCCTCGTGGTAGCGCTCGATGGGCGCGCCCTCGCCCCACTCGGTCTCGATCACGTCCACTTTGAGGCCCAGCCGCTGGGCCATGTCGATCCAGAGATGGCTGAACATGCCGAACCGCGCCGCGAGGACGCGGTCGCCGGGGCTCAGCGTGTTGGAGAGCGACGCCTCCCACGCCCCGGTGCCGCTGGCGGGAAAGATGTAGGGCTGCCCCGCGGCGGTCTTGAAAATCTTCTTGAGATTCTCCAGCACCGGCGCGGCGAGCTTGGGGAAATCGGACGAGCGGTGGTCCTCCATCGCGACGTGCATGGCGCGGAGGATGCGGTCGGGCGTGTTGGTGGGCCCGGGAACGAAGAGAAAGTTGCGGCCGGCCATGCGCGAACCTCTCGGCTAAGGGTGCGGGGCCGGGGCGAGACGCCCCTGGCGGATGCGAGTACATTAGCAGGCGCCCGACGGGGCCGCTGTGAGCCCATACCGCCTGCTGAATTTTTATGCGTCAGCCCATGTATACCACTTTGTGCTTTTTTTCACAAGCCTGTACCTCGTGACCGAGCCCGCCGCGCTCCCCGCCCCGGACGCCCGCGCCCGCCGGCTCCTGCTCGACCTCTATACCGCTGCCACCGAAGCGGTTAACCCCGCCCCTGCCCTGGTGAGCCGCCTGGCGCCGCTGCAAGGAGAGCCGGGAGCGCGCCGCTGGCTCCTGGCGCTGGGCAAGGCGGCGGTCCCGATGGCCGCCGCCGCCGTGCAGACCCTCACGACGTGGGGCGAAGCGCCGGCGGGTGGGCTCATCGTGGCGCCCGTGGCCGGTCCCGCACCGCATCCGGCGCTCCGCGTCGTCGCCGGCGACCACCCGGAGCCCGGCGCCGGCTCACTCGCGGCTGCGCTGGCCCTCCGCGAGACGGCGGGCCGGGTGCGCGCGGAGGACGAGGTCTGGGTGCTGCTCTCCGGCGGCGCCTCGAGCCTGCTGGCCGCCCCGGTCGAGGGGATGACCGCCGCCGAGCTCCGCGCGCTCTACGCGCTGCTGCTCGGATCCGGGCTCGACATCGTCGCGATGAACCGCATCCGCAAGCGCTTTTCCCGGTGGGGTGGCGGCCGCCTCGCCGCCGCGCTCGCGCCGGCCCGCGTGCGCGTGTTCGTGGTCTCCGATGTCATCGGCGACGACCTCGCCGCGATCGGCTCCGGGCCCTGCGTTCCCGATCCGACGACCGCAGGCGAGCTGCACCAGGTGCTCGAGCGCGCCGGGCTGTGGGACCGCGTGCCCGCGTCGGGCCGCCGGC
>JAICJD010000189.1 GCA_025928645.1 Gemmatimonadales bacterium | reverse complement strand
CGCTAGGAGGCTGTTTGCGCTTGCCGTCTCCGGTACCGTGTGCCATGTTGTTCGCCTCTTCGATCCCGACACCATGGCCATCTCCCAATCCGTGACCCGACGCATCCCGCGGGTCGCCGTTGTGGCGCTCTGCGTCGCGACGGCCACCTGCGTCGACCATCCGACCGCCCCGCGCGATGCCGACGTCACCCGGGTGCCGCTGGCGCCCGCCGCGGCGACGAGCATCGTCCACTCGCTGCTCACCGCCGGCGTGTCCACGGTGAACGGCAGAGTCTGCACCACCGCCAGCATCTCGCCGGCCCCGAACGCGCTCGTCACTCTGGCCGTGCTGGGCCACAACGGCGCCGCCGCGTCGCCGAGCCCCGTCGTGTCCGGCGGCGGCATGGCCTCGTGGGCCGAGGTCGCGACCGTGACCTACGATCCGATCGGGACGCCTCACAAGCGGATGAGCGTCTTCCGGGCGATGAGCGCCTCGCCGGGCAGCGGCCCGATTCGCATCACCTTCACGGCCAACCAGGCCAACTGCGAGTGGATCGTGTCGCAGTGGCAGGGCGTGGAGACGTCGGGGCCGAACGGCAGCAACGCGATCGCGCAGTCCGGCTCGAATCGGGCGAACACGGTGACCGGTCTCACCGTGACGCTCGGCGCGTTCTCGAGCCCCAACGACGTGGCCTACGGGGTGTTCGGCATTCGCCGCTCGGCGGTGGGCGTGACGCCGGGGACGGGGTTCACCGAGATCGCGGAGCGCGCCTCGGGCGAGACCCCGCCGTCGGACCTCCAGGCCGAGCAGCGGACCGGCGACAACACGGTCGACGCCAAGTGGGTCAAGCTCAACGCCGGCGCGCTCGCGCTCGAGATCAAGGCCGCCGGCGGCGGGTCGGACGCGGTGGCGTCGGTGGACGTGTCGCCGGATTCGACCGGCGTGGTGGTAGGGGACACCGTCCGGCTCACCGCCGCCCCCAAGGGCCCCGGCGGCGAGCCGCTGACCGGCCGCACGGTGACCTGGGCGACCGACGACGCCGGGATCGCGACCGTGTCCAGCGCAGGGCTGGTCAGCGGCGTCGCCCCGGGCGCCGCGACCATCACCGCGACCAGCGAGGGCAAGAGCGGCAGCGCACGCGTGACCGTGAGCGCCACCGCCACGCCGGTGGCGTCGGTCGAGGTCACGCCGGACGCGCCGACCATCGCGTCGGGTGCGACGGTGCAGCTCACCGCCACGCCGAAGGATGCCGCCGGCCAGCCGCTCACCGGGCGCGCGGTCACCTGGTCCACCGGCGCCTCCGATGTCGCGACCGTGTCGCTCACCGGGCTCGTGACCGGCGTCGCTGCGGGCATCGCGACGATTACGGCGCTGAGCGAAGGCAAGCAGGGAACCGCGAGCATCACCGTCACCGACGCGTCGGGACCGGCAGCCATGGGCCAGTGGTCCCAGGTGATGCCTTCGCCGATCGTGCAGCTCCACCTTCACCTGCTGGACGACGGCCGGCTGCTGAGCTGGGGCCACGACGGCGTCCCGCAGATCTGGGATCCGGCGACTGGCGACTTCACCGCCGTGCCCAGCCCGACGCTCCTCTTCTGCGCCGGCCATACCTTCCTGCCCGACGGCCGGCTGCTCGTGGCCGGCGGCCACATCAGCAACGATCACGGTCTGCCGGCCACCAACATCTTCGATCCCGCCACCGCCACCTGGCAGGCCGGTCCCGCCATGGCACAGGGGCGCTGGTATCCCACCACGACGACGCTTCCGGACGGCGAGGTCGTGGTGCTCTCGGGCGAGGACGAGTCCGGTGCGACCGCCACCGTGCCCGAGGTCTGGAACGGCACGGGCTGGCGCCAGCTCACGACGGCGAGCCTCACGCTGCCCAACTACCCGCGCACGTTCGTGGCGCCCGACGGCCGGGTGTTCTACGCCGGATCGCAGAAGGCGTCGCGCTGGCTCAGCGTCACCGGGACCGGGAAATGGACCTTCGGCCCCAGCATGCACTTCGGTCCGCGCACCTACGGCTCGGCCGTGATGTACGCGCCGGGCAAGATCCTCTACGCCGGCGGCGGCGACCCGCCGGTCAACAGCGCGGAGATCATCGACCTCAACCAGCCGAGCCCCTCGTGGACCCTGACCGGGTCGATGGCGTACATCCGCTGGAACCTGAACACGACGGTGCTCCCGACCGGCGACGTGCTGGTCACCGGCGGCACCAGCCTCGCCAACCGCGCCGACCCCGCGGGCAAGGTGAACGTGGCGGAGCTCTGGAGCCCCGCGACCGGCGCGTGGACCCAGCTCGCGAGCAGCGCGCCGCTGCTCCGTGGCTATCACTCAACCACGTTGCTGCTCCCGGACGGGCGGGTGTTCCACAGCGGTGGGGGCGACGGCGGCGGCGCGCCGAACAACCTGAACTACGAGATCTACTCACCGCCGTACCTGTTCAAGGGCGCGCGTCCGACCGTCACCGGTGGCGTGCCCACCGACGCCGCCTACGGCCAGGCGCTCTCGGTCGCGACGCCCGATGGGGCGAGCATCACGAAGGTCACGCTGATCCGGCTGGGCTCGGTGACGCACGCCTTCGACCAGGCGCAGCGGCTCGTGCCGCTCACCTTCTCGAAGGTGACCGGTGGATTGTCGGTGACGCTGCCGTCGAGCCGGAACACGGCGCCGCCCGGGCCGTACATGCTGTTCGTCGTGGACGGGAACGGCGTGCCGTCAGTGGGGAGGATTTTGCGGCTGCAGTAGGACGGGAAGTCAGCCCGGGTAGGGAGTCGACTCCCGCCTCAGCGTGACTCCCGGCACGCCCTGCCTCCTAAGCTACCGCCCGGCCCGCGCGCGCAGCTCCGTGGTCCAGTTCTGCACCACGATCAGCTCGCTCCGCTCGTTGGCCGAGGTCTCGCGCAGGAACACGAACCGCCGGTCGTCCGGGCTCACGTCGTACGACGGCATCGCCTGGGCCGGGACATACGCCGCGGTGGCGAACAGCGCGCGCGGCTGCTCGAACCCGAACGTGGCGCCCGGCCGCACGGCCACGCTCATGAGCTTGTTGCCGCTGCTCCAGTAGAACAGCTCCTTCCCGCTGTGGGCCCACACCGGATCGCGCCCGCCCGCCACCGACACCTGCCACCGCGCCGAGCCGACGTCGGGAAACGGCCGCACGTACACCTCCGGCGTGCCGGACTCGTTCGATGCGTACGCCATCCAGCGTCCGTCGGGCGACACCGCCGGCTCGATCTCCGTCGCCGGCCCTGCCACCAGCCGCACCAGCGTGGAATCGCCCGCGCGCATCCCGTAGATGTCGCCCGCGCCGGCCTCGAGGAAGGAGCGACGGAGCAGGGTCCACCGGCCGTCGCGCGTTTCGCTTACCTGGGCCCAGGAGAACGGCGAGCGCGTCAGCTGCTGCGCGGTCCCAGTCCCATCGGCTCGCCGCCGCAATGCCTGGCCTCCGTTGGGACCGGCATTGCCAACGTACACCAGCGAGCGGCCGTCGGCTGACCAGGTCGGCCTGAGGTTGGCCGTGTCGCCGAAGGTGACCCGCGAGGCCGGCCCGCTCGGAAGCTGCTTGATCCAGAGCGCGCTGTTGCCGTTGATCACGATCTCCGCCGCCAGCGCCTTTCCGTCGGGCGAGAGCGACATCGACGCGATCGTGCCCGGCGGCTCCCAGCTCGAGTCCACCGCCGACTCCAGCCCCTCGCGCGTCACCCAGACCGGCTGCCGCGGCCGCGCGGCGGCGCCGGTCGTGTAGACCAGGGTGCCGTTGTTCGAGAGCTGGAGCGTGGTCGAGAAGCCGCCGATCTCGATGCCGATTCCCTCGAGCATCGCGACCGGCGCGCCGGTGATCGCCAGCTTGGCCGCGTCGAACGGGTAGGCGACCAGCTTCCCCTCTCCGGTCACGACCACCAGGTGCCCCGTCGGCGAGTACCGGGCGTACACTCCGCGGGTCAGCACGTGCGGCTCGACCGGCTTGCCCCCCGGCTTGGGAAGCGGCATGGCCACGATCTGAAAGTCCCCGACCGCCTGGTTCGCACGGCGGGTCCGGAACAAAAGTCCCTTGGCCCCGGGGAGCACGATGGGAAACTCGGCCCCGGCTTCGCCGTGCTTGAGCATGTCGTACAGCGGCTCGAGCGGCCCGCCGGTGGCGCGAAGGCGCGCGAGGCCCTGATCGACCTCGATGTAGATGTAGCCGTCCGGCCCCCAGTCGCCGCCGCTCGAGTTGACGCTGTCCGACAGCGACACCGTCGGCCCGCCGCCCAGGGCCACCGTGCGGAGCTTGGTCCCGTTGATCAGGAAGCCGAGCTGCCGGCCGTCGGGCGAGAAGAAGGGGGAGCCCGCGCCCTGCGTCCCGGGCACCGGCGTGGCGTTGAGCGCGTCGTGCTCGCGCAGCCAGAGCTGCACGCCTCCCTGTGACGGACCGACGTAGACCATGCGCTGTCCGTCGGGTGAGATGGCGATCCGGTTGCCCGAGATGTTCACCGGGGCGAGCGCCTGGCTCGGCGGCAGGAAGACGCTGAAGCGGTTGACGCTCGGCGCCGGCGCCGGGCGGAGCCAGCCCCAGCCCGCGCCGAGCAGCGCGAGGACCAACGCGGCGAAGAGTCCGATCTTCACGGGATCGATCCGCGTCCGACCCGCCGCCGCGGGCCCGCGGCCGGCCGCGGCCGGCGACGCGGCCGAGAGCCGGGTCGGCCCCGTGCTCCGGCCCTTGAGCGCGTCGGCGAATTCGGCCGCGGTAGCGAACCGGTCGGCCGGCAGCTTCTCGAGCGCGGTGAGCACCGCGCCCTCGATCTCGGGCGGGATCGTGTGCCGCTGCGGCAGGATCGGCCGCGGGGTCTCGGTCAGCACGCGGGCCACGATCGCCTGGGCGGTCGAGCCGGTGAACGGCGGGTCGCCGGTGAGCATCTCGTACAGCACCACGCCCAGCGCGTACACGTCGGAGCGGCCGGTGATCTCGCGCTCGCCCATCGCCTGCTCGGGCGACATGTAGTGCGGCGTGCCGAGCGACATGCCGGTCTCGGTCATGCGCGCGCCGCTCGCCTTGCTCGCGGCGAGCGCGATGCCGAAGTCGGCCACCAGCGCCTGGCCATCGTGCAGCAGGATGTTCTCGGGCTTGATGTCCCGGTGCACCACGCCGTGCCGGTGGGCATAGTCGAGCGCGCTCGCCACCTCGGTGGCGATCCGCACCGCCTCCGCCACCGGAAGCTGTTTCTCCCGGTTGAGCCGGCTCCGGAGCGACTCGCCTTCCACGAACGGCATGACGTAGAACAGGAATCCGTCCGCTTCGCCCGAGTCGAACAGCGGCAGGATGTGCGGGTGCTGCAGGTTGGCCGTGAGCTTGATCTCGGCGAGGAATCGCTCGGCGCCGATCACGGCGGAGAGCTCGGGGCGGAGCAGCTTGAGCGCGACGCGCCGGTCGTGCCGGAGGTCCTGGGCGAGATAGACCGTGGCCATGCCACCCGCGCCGATCTCGCGCTCGATACGGTAGCGGTCGGCCAGGGCGACCTGAAGGCGGTCCTGGAGCTCGGGCATCGTGGCCGGCTTATGGAAAGGGGTGAGGGAAGATGCATCGCCGCTCCCGGCTTGACAACACCGGGACGCGGGCGCATCTAGGGGCACACCGCAAATCGTTCTCTACTCGCACTCGGGGGGGACCCATGTTCATCATGGTCCAGCATACGATCTCCGAGCCAGCCGCGTTCTGGAACGCGGCCGACCCGAACACGCTCTCTCCAGAGGTCAAGCTCCACCACACGTTTCCGACTCCCGATGGGACCCGCGCCGTGTGCATCTGGGAAGCCGCGTCGGTCGACGCTGTGCGCAACGTGCTCGAGCCTCTCATGGGGCGCATCAGCCGCAACGAGTACTTCCAGATAGAAAACCGGGAGGGATTCGCCCGCCCGTCGAAGGTACCGCAGACCGCGACGGCGGGTGCTTCGGGTCGCTAGACCAACTCCTCCGAAGCCAGAAGGGCCTGGGGCATAGCTCCGAGGCCCTTCTGCTGTCTCGGGCAGCCAAGTTGGCCCGACTCGACGATCGGTCACCGGCCGCGGATCAGGTCAGGTCGCCGGTTCGGACGGCCACCCGCTCCCACCCTGCATCGAACGGCCGCCCGGG
>JAICJD010000124.1 GCA_025928645.1 Gemmatimonadales bacterium | reverse complement strand
GGCACCGACCCCGGAACCGATCTCGCCGTGCTCAAGGTGGACGCGGACAACCTCACCCCCGCGCCGCTCGGCAACAGCGACGACGCCCGGGTCGGCGAGTGGGTGCTGGCGGTCGGCAACCCCCTCGGTGAGAACCTCACGTTCACCGTCACCTCGGGCATCATCAGCGCGAAGGGCCGCACGCTCGCGCTGCCCAACACCAGCGACCGCAGCATCCAGGACTTCATCCAGACCGATGCGGCCATCAACCCCGGCAACTCGGGCGGCCCGCTGGTGAGTGTCCGGGGCGAGGTCATCGGCGTGAACTCCGCCATCGCGAGCCAGACCGGGTTCTACTCGGGCTACGGCTTCGCCATCCCGATCAACCTGGCGCGGCGGGTCATGGACCAGATCATCGCGCACGGCCACGTGCAGCGCGCGGCGCTTGGCGTCACGGTGCGGAACGTCTCGCCCAACGACGCGGCGTACGTCGGTCTCCCCGACATCCGCGGCGTGGTGATCGAGGACTTCGGCGGCGCGTCTTCGCCGGCGCGGAAGGCCGGACTCGAACCGGGCGACATCATCGTGAGCGTCGACGGCAAGCCGGTCGAGTATGTGGGCCAGCTGCAGCAGGAAATCGCGTTCCGGTCTGCCGGAGACGTGGTGAAGGTCGAGGTGGCGCGGAAGGGCGGCGTCCACAAGACACTCGAGGTCAAGCTGCAGGAGCTGCCGGCCCCGCGCGCGACGGCCTCGGCCGACGACAGCGCGGACACCGGCTCCGACGAGGCCAATGCGTCGGCCTCGAGCATCGGCAGGCTGGGGATCACCGTCGCGCCGGTGGATGAGGACGATGTCCAGCAGCTCCACCTCAAGCCCGACCAGCGCGGCGCGATCGTGACCGATGTTCGCGCGGGGGGACCCTCGTACAGCGAGCTGGCCGATCCCGACAGGGGCGGCCCGGACATCATCACCGAAATCGAGGGCACGGCGGTGCACTCGCCGGCGGACCTCAAGAAGGTGATCGCGGCCCAGAAGCCGGGTGCCATCGTGAGCCTCCGGGTCTACAACGCCCGGGCGCAAACGCGCCGGGTCGAGCGGATCAAGCTCGCCGAGTGAGGTCGGTCACCGCTTCCGTGCAACGCGACCGCCATCCTCCTGCGACATCGGCAGGTGCGATCATCTCGAGGAGGCAACGTGGCGGTCAAGCGGAGCAAGGGGCGCTGGAGCGGCGCCAGGGAGTCCGGCCGGGCCCAAGGCGGGAAGAAGGAGGCGGCATCACAGCGCAAGCTCCAATCGTCGGCGGAACAGCGCCGTGAAGGCTCGAAGGAGAACGGGAAAAAGCAGAAGGGCGCGGTCCAGGCGGGCGAGCGGCGGCACCCCGAGCCGCCGCTTCCGAAACAGCATCAGGCGAAGCCCGGGGACGAATCCAGGCTGAGCCCGCGCCCCCAGTACAAGGCGCCCGAATACCGCGGGTCGGGGAAGCTGGAGGACATGGTCGCGCTGGTCACCGGGGGCGACTCGGGGATCGGCCGCGCGGTCGCGGTGCTGTTCGCGCGCGAAGGGGCCGACGTGGCGATCGTGTACCTGAGCGAGGCCGACGACGCCGAGGAGACCCGCCGCGCAGTCGAGGACGAAGGCCGCCGCGCCCTCCTCATCCCCGGCGACGTCACCGACTCGGCGTTCTGTCAGGACGCGGTCGAGAAAACCGTGAAGGAGTTCGGGAAGCTGGACATCCTGGTGAACAACGCCGCCTTCCAGGAGCACGCGGAATCGCTCGAGGACATCACCGACGAGCAGCTCGACCGGACCTTCCGCACCAATATCTTCGGCTACTTCTACATGGCCCGGGCCGCCCTGCCCCATCTGGGCGAGGGCGCCTCGATCATCAATACCGGCTCGGTCACCGGCATGGAGGGCAGCAAGGCGCTGCTCGACTACTCGTCCACCAAGGGGGCCATCCACGCCTTCACCAAGTCGCTGGCGCAGAACGTGGTGGAGCGGGGCATCCGGGTGAACTGCGTGGCGCCCGGCCCGGTGTGGACGCCGCTCAACCCGGCCGATCAGGACGCGGAGAAGGTCGCGAAGTTCGGCAAGTCGGTGGCGATGAAGCGGCCGGCGCAGCCGGAAGAGCTCGCGCCGTCGTACGTGTTCCTCGCCGCGCCGTCGTGCGCGAGCTACATCACGGGGGAGATCCTGCCGGTGCTGGGGGGTGGAGAGTCGGGGGGCTGAACCAGGCTTCATAGGGGGAAGCCACCCCTAAGCGTGGAGTCACCCTGACCCCGAGCGTAGCGAGGGGGAAAGGGGGCATGAGCTGACGCATGCCCCCTTCCCCCTCGCTACGTTCGGGTCAGGGTGACTCGCGAGGCAGGCCCTACCCCGTCCGCGAGCCCGCCGTCCAGGCCGGGCTCAGTGCGGCCAGCGGCGCCGAGCGCCACGGCTGCGGCTGCCGCTCGAGCACGACCAGCACGACGGCCGGCGGCTCGGCACTGACGCACCCGATCACGCCGAACGCCTGACGCGAGCCGTCCTTCCGGCGGAACACCACGCCGGCCACGCGCTCGAGCCCGCGCTCGACCAGCGTCACCACGCGCGCCTGCTCTTCCCGGCTGCCGAACACGCCGAGCGTGTCGGCCATGCGCAAGAGCTCCGAGGTGGAGTCGTAGCCCAGCAGGCGGGCGAACGGCCGATTGGCGGCGACCGGCGTGCCGTTGGGCCGGAACAGGCACAGGCCCACCGGGGCGGCGTCGATCAGCGCGCGAAGCTGCTCTTCCGACTGCCGCAGCGCCTCCTCGACCCGGCGCCGGGCGATCATGGCTTCGCGCAGGTCGGCGACCTGTTTGCGCAGGGCGACGACCTCGTTGATCAGATCCTGCTTGGGACGGTGCTGGTCGCGCATGCAGAGTCTAGGACGGCTGGCCCGCCCGCTCTTGCACCTCCCCGTTACGCGCGGAGGAACGCCGGCTGATCGTGCCCGGTAAGCGAGACGATGACGCGCTCGTACACGCGGGGGCCGTTGCCGCTGTTGGTGAGCACCACGGCCGCGCGGCCGTGGCTCTGATCGGCCAGGCAGAAATTGCGGAAGCCGTTGTTCGCGCCCCAGTGCCACAGGGTGCGGACCTGGTCATCGTCCTGGAGGCCCCAGCCGAGCCCCCAGGCGAGCGCGCTGTTGAGCCGGACCTGCGGCGTGACCATCGCCTGGGCCAGCGGGGCCGGCAGCGAGAGCGCGTCCACCGGCGCCGCCCCGGCCACATGCGCCAGGAAGCGCGCGTAGTCGCGGGCCGTGGTGATGAGCGAGGCCGCCACGTTGGGCACCATGTAGACCGGCAGCACGGGCCACGCGGGATTGACCAGCTGGACGGTGCGCACCGCGTCCTCGTAGCGCCAGTCTTCCACCGGCTTGCCCCACTCGCGCGCGATGATGGCCGTGCGCCGGCCGATCGCGGCGTACACTTCCGCGGGCCGGCCGTCTTCGTCGTAGCCCATCGCCATGCGTCCGTCGAATTTGTCCCCCCACACCCACGCGCTCTCGCGCATGCCCAGCGGCTCGAGAACGTCTTCGCGCAGGAGCCGGGCGATTGGCCGGCCGGTGACGTGCTCAACGACGCGCTGGAGGAAGAAGTAGCCCTCGCCGGAATACTCGAACGTCGAGCCCGGCTCGGTGGCCGGCGCCAGCGGGCCAGGCTCATGCCGCCAGTTGGGAAGTCCGCTCGTGTGGGTGAGCACGTGCCGCGCGGTGACGCGCCGCATGCGGGGCGTGTCGGCGTCCGGCGCGCGCAGGTAGTCAAACAGCGGCCGGTCGAGCTCGAGCTTCCCCGCGGCGATGAGTCGCAGCACGGCATAGGCGAAGAGCGGCTTGCCGAGCGAGGCCGCTTCGAACATCGTGTCGTCGGCGATCCGGCGCTCGGGCGCGAGCGCGGCGCGCCCCGCTGCCTTGAGGAACACGCGGTCGCCGTCCACGCTCGCGAGCGCGAGCCCCGGCACCGCGGCAAGCTCGAGCAACCGCGGCAGCGTGCGGAGCAGCTCCGCGCTCGGGAGCCAGCGCGGACCGCTCTCGGGATCGCGCGCGTGATGCGCCACGGCCTGCAACGGCCAGGCGGGGCGAACAGGCAACGCCGCGAGGACGCCAGCGGCGGTGGTGACGAAGCGACGGCGATTCACGGCGGACAGCGACCCTCACTCGATGCGACGTCTCCTACCAACTACGCCGACGAGCGGTGAGCGTTTCGCGCGCTCGATCGTGTGTTTCAAAACGTTCACCATTGTATCGGCCGCGGCGCAGCGTCGGCGCCGCTTCTGCATAGATGCTCCTTTCCGTGAAATGGTTTGTTGGCGTCCACGCGTCCCCCCAACGTCCGACCCGCCGCTCACCCATACGCCCGATCCCCGCCGCCGCGGAAACCAGGCATCATGCACTCCGGTTACTCACACTGGAGCTTCGCATGCCTTCATCCGCAGCCGGCGGCCCGCTGACCGCCCTCTCGAACGAACTCGCCGCGGCGGTCGAGACCGTCGGCCGCTCGGTCGTCGCCGTCCACGCGCGCCGGCGGATCCCCGCCTCGGGCGTCGTGTGGCAGCCCGGCATCGTTGTCGCCGCGCACCACACGATCCAGCGGGACGACGACATCACCGTCACGCTGCACGACGGCACGACGGCGGCCGCCACGCTCGCCGGCCGCGACCCGTCCACCGATCTCGCCGTCCTGCGGCTCGCCGACGGCGCATCGGCCGCCGCGCCGCCGGCGTCGCCCGTGTCGGATGTCCCGCGGGTCGGGCAGCTGGCGCTCGCGCTCGGCAGACCGGGCGCGTCGGTAACGGCGAGCCTCGGCATCGTGAGCGCGGTGGGAGGCGAGTGGCGAACCTGGCAGGGCGGCACGATCGATCGCTTCGTGCGGCTCGACGTCGCGGTGTACGACGGCTTCTCCGGCGGCCCGCTGGTGGACGCCGCCGGGCGCGTGGTCGGCGTCAACACATCGGGACTGGCCCGGGCGACGGCGCTCACGGTTCCCGCGGCCACGGTCTCGCGGGTCGCGGCTCAACTGCTCTCGCGCGGCCACGTCGCCCGCGGGTGGCTCGGCATCGCCACCCAGCCGGTCCGGCTGCCGGCCGCGCTCCGGCGGGAGCTCAACATCGAGCACGACATCGGTCTCGTGGTCGTGAACGTCGAGCCCGACAGCCCCGCGGATCGCGGCGGCGTGCTCATCGGTGACGTGCTCGTGAGCCTCGACGACCGGCCGGTGAGCGATCCGGCCGACGTGCTGGCCGCGCTCGCTGGTGGCGAGCGCATCGGCGCGGCGATCGCGCTGGGCGTTGCGCGGGCCGGCCGGGCCGAGCGGCTCACGGTGACGGTGGGGGAGCGGCCGCGTGGGCGCCGCTGAGGCGGTATTCGCCGGCGCTCCGGCGCTCGAAGATCAGCTCGGGTTGATCAGCGAGGCGCTGCGCCGGGTGACGGTGCAAGTGCGGTCCGGCGGCCGCGGGGCGGGCGCCGGCGTGGTGTGGCTCCGCGGCGGGCTCATCATCACGAATGCCCATGTGGCCGCGCGGCCGGCGGCGGAGGTCGTGCTGCCCGACGGCAGAATGGTTCGCGCGCGCCTCCTCGCCCGCGACCCGCGTCGCGACCTCGCGGCCCTTCGGCCGGCGGCGAGCGACCTGGAGCCGGCGCTCCGCGCCGACGCGCGCGGGCTCCGGCCGGGCGAGCTGGTCGTCGCGGTGGGCCACCCGCTCGGCGTGGCGTACGCGGCCGCGCTCGGCGTGGTGCACCGGACACCGGGCCCGGCACCTGGGCCCGCGGGCTGGCTGCACGCGGACATCCGGCTCGCGCCGGGCAACTCCGGCGGCCCGCTCGCCGACACGGCCGGACGGGTCGTCGGCATCAACGCGATGATCGCTGGCGGCCTGGGCATCGCGGTGCCGACCCACGTCGTCGAGGGGTTCGTGCAGCATCTCGGCATCGCTCGCCCGGGGGCGCGCGCGGCGTGACCCGGGTCCTCGTCGTCGCGCGCTCCGAGCTCGAGCGGGCGGGCCTCGAGGCGCTCCTGGCAAGCCGCGGACATCTCGCGGCCGGACCCGGCAGCGGGACGCTCGCGGAGGCGCGCCGGCGGATCGAAGAGGGGGCGGCGGAGGCGGTGCAGGTCGTGCTGGTGCTGGCGGAGCGCGGCGCCGAGCCGCCGCGACTCGCGCTGGCGCCCGACGCCGCCATGCACGGGCCGGGGCTCGTGGTGCTGGCGGAGACGGTCTCGCGCGGCTGGGCCATCAGGGCGATCCGGGCGGGCGCGCGGGCGGTGCTGCCCAGCACGTCGAGCGCCGACGCCATCGCGGCCGCGGTCGAGGCGGTGGCGGCCGGGCTCGTGGTCCTGCCGCCCGACGTGCTCACCGAAGCGGCGCCGGCGCGAGTCGGTGATGCCGGCTCCGTCGCTCCGGCCGAGCCGCTCACCGCGCGCGAGGCGCAGGTCCTCGCGCTGCTCGCGGAGGGGCTGGTCAACAAGCAGATCGCGGCGAGGCTCGGGATCTCCCGGCACACCGTGAAGACGCACCTGGCGGCGCTGTTTCACAAGCTCGGGGTGTCCACGCGAGCGGAGGCGGTGGCGGCGGGGGCGCGGGCGGGGCTGATTCTGCTGTAGGGATTGGTAGGTGAGTGACCGGAGTCACCCTGAGCGAAGCGAAAGGGGGCATGAGCTGACGCATGCCCCCTTTCGCTTCGCTCAGGGTGACTCCTGGGTCGGGGTGACTCGTGACTCATCACAGCAACAGCACCTCGATCCTGTGCGCGTGCACCATCTCCTTCCTGGCCGACCACGCGACCAGCGTGAACCGCCCGTCCTGCGACGCCACGAACGCGAGCGCGTCCCGCTGGTCGTGGACGAACTGCGCGGCGGACAGATGCCGGGTGCCGCCGAGCTCGGTGGCGGGCACGCGCTGCGGCACGTCGCCGGTCACCGGCTCGGTGACGATGACCTGCTCGACCGGCCGGCGGCCCTCGCGCCGGCGGATGGTGGCCCCGAACGCCAGCAGCTCGAACCGATGTGAGAGGATGGCCGCGCCGTCCACGGCGGTGAGCCCAGCAATGGCATCCACCAGCACCTGGATGTCGTCCGCGATGGAATCGTCGCCGCGGCGCTCGAGCAGCGCGGCCAGGGCGCTGAACGGCGGCACGATGGGATAGGTCGTCGGCTGCTCGATGGATTCGCGCCAGGCGTCGGTGCCACCGGGCACCACCAGGAGCGAGGCCCCGTGCCCGTGGCCGCGCATGGACACGGCGAGCTGGGTCAGCAGGCTGCCGCCGTCGTTCCACGAGACGAGGCCGTCGGCGCCGAGCAAGGCGCTCAGCATCGCCGGCCGGCCCGACATGGCCCCGCCGCCCTCCTCCACCACCCGGATCTGGTCACCCCGCAACACGGCGATGTTGCCGTACTTCTGGTCCTTCTCGCGCTGGTACTTGAGCACCAGCAGCCCGGGCTCGACCACTTCGGTCACCAGGCAGAAGTCGGGCAGCTCGCGCACGGCGCCCCAGATGCGGAGCTCGCCCTGGGCCGAGCGCCAGACGCCCAGATGGATCCCGGGCCGCTCGACCGCCGGCGCGAGTCGGACCAGGGGGTCGGCGGTAAGCGGCAGGCTGCGCTCGAACAGCATGGGCTGGCCCGCGTGCTCGGGCGCCACGATGGCCAGGGACACCCGGGGCGGGCGGCCCTCTTCCCGCCGCAGGCTCGCCCAGAACGCCGCATCCACCACGGCCGTGACGGTGGGGGCGTCGGGCACCCAGGGCCAGGACGCTCGCCCGGCGTCGGCGGCCTGGAAGCGCCGGGCGAAGAAGGCGGTCACGATGCCGGCGGCCGTGCGGGCCGGAGGGTAGGCAGGATCGGCCATGCGGCTCCGGTTGGGGTGAGCGTCACAGACGTCGGGCCCGCAAGGTAACCATGATTCGGGAATCGCCATATTCTATATGGCCTCCAGCGTGGCGCGTCCTCCAACCCCGGCGGAATTCCATGCCCGACATTCCCGGACGGCCCTTTCCCCAGCCCTCTCGCGAGCCCTTCAGCCGGCAGTCGGTCGAGAAGAGCTCGCGGCTCCGCGGCGCCAGCGTGACCGAGAGCATCTGTCCCTACTGCGCGGTCGGCTGCGCGCAGCTCGTCTACACCAAGGGCGGCAAGCTCATCGACATCGAAGGCCATCCCGAGAGCCCCATCAACGAGGGAACGCTGTGCCCCAAGGGGGCCAACGCGTTTCAGCTCGCCGTGAACCCGCATCGGGTGACCCAGGTGCTGTACCGGGCGCCCTA
Source organism: Gemmatimonadales bacterium (assembly GCA_025928645.1). Taxonomy (GTDB): domain Bacteria; phylum Gemmatimonadota; class Gemmatimonadetes; order Gemmatimonadales; family GWC2-71-9; genus CAVVWJ01. Next base: position 3,009 of record JAICJD010000124.1, on the reverse strand, counting down.
CTCGGACCACTGGGAGACGCGCACGCTGGACTGGGCGCTCGATCAGATCGCGCAGCGGGTGAAGACCGTGCGCGACGCCGATTTCACCGAGCGAAACGAGGAGGGCCGGCTGCTCAACGCGGTCCGCTCGATCGGCACGCTGGGGGGGGCCACGATCGACAACGAGGAGAACTACCTGATCAAGAAGCTGTTCGCCGGCGGGCTCGGCGTGATCTCGATCGAGAACCAGGCGCGCATATGACATAGCGCCTCGGTGCCCGGTCTGGGCGCCTCGTTCGGCCGCGGCGCGGCCACCAACTACCAGCAGGATCTCGCCAACAGCGACTGCATCCTGTTCATGGGCTCGAACATGGCCGAGGCCCATCCGGTCGCCTTCCGCTGGCCGATGAAGGCAAAGGAGCAGGGCGCGGTCCTCATCCACGTGGACCCGCGGTACACTCGGATGTCGGCGCTGTGCGACGTGCACGTTGGCCTCCGGGCCGGCAGCGATATCGCGTTCCTCGGCGGCCTGGTCAACTACGTGCTGACCCACGACCGCTGGTTCAAAGAATACGTCGTCCCCTACACCAACGCCGCTACCATCGTCAAGGAAGGCTTCCGCGACACCGAAGACCTCGATGGCCTGTTCAGCGGCTATCACGGGAACGGGCAGACCGGCCACTACCACGCCATGGAAGGGCGCTGGGGCTACGCCCGCTCGCCCGAGCCGGAAGAGGAGACGGGCGTCCACGGCACCGCGATGTACCAGATGTACCGCCAGGCGCTCGGCATGCACGGCCACAGCCTGGATACCGGGCCCAGCTCGCATCCGGGCCAGCGGCAGACCATGACCAGGTGCGATGAGCCCGAGCCGGAGAGGGACCCGACCCTCCAGGACCCGCACTGCGTCTTCCAGATCCTCAAGCGCCATTTCGCCCGCTACACGCCGGAGATGGTCTCGGAGGTGTGCGGCTGCGCCCCGGAAGAAGTGGTGCGCGTCGCCGAGCTCCTATGCACCAACTCCGGACGGGACCGGACCAGCGCCATCGTCTACGCGGTCGGGTGGACCCAGCACACGACCGGGGTGCAGATCATCCGCACCGCGGCGATCCTGCAGCTCCTGCTCGGCAACATGGGAAGGCCGGGCGGCGGCATCATGGCCATGCGGGGCCACTCGAGCATCCAGGGATCCACCGACATCGCGACGCTGTACGACGACCTGCCGGGCTACCTGCCGCAGCCCACCGCCGACGAGGCGCACGAGCGGCTCGACTCCTACGTCGAGCAGGAAGGCCAGTGCACCGGCTACTGGGCCAACTTCCGCAAGTTCATCGTGAGCCTGCTCAAGGCGTGGTACGGCGCCGCGGCCACGCCGGAGAACGACTACGCCTTCTCCTGGCTGCCGCGGCCGGACGGGGACTACTCGCACCTGCCCTATTTCGATCGTATGGCGAAGGGCGGGGTCAAGGGGTACTTCCTCTTCGGCCAGAACCCCGCCGGCGGGTCGCCCAACGCGGGCCTGGCCCGCGCCGGGCTCCGCAACCTCGACTGGCTCGTGGTGGCGGACTGGTTCCCGATCGAGAGCGCCGTCTTCTGGAAGGACGACCCGGACGGGCCCCCGCCGTCTGAGGTCAAGACGGAGGTCTTCATGCTCCCGGTCGCCGCGTCGCCCGAGAAGGACGGCAGCCTCACCAACACGCAGCGCGTGCTCCAGTGGCACGACAAGGCGCTCGATCCGCCGGCAGATTGCCGCTCCGACGCGTGGTATCTCTACCAGCTCGGCAAGCGGCTCAAGCGGCTGTACGGGGGCTCGACCGACCCCAGAGACCGGCCGCTCCTGAGCCTCACGTGGGACTACGACTTCGACGAGCCGCAGAAGCTGGCCGACGGCAGCGTGAGCCGCATCGAGGGAGACCCGGACCTCGAGAAGGTGCTGATGGAGATCAACGGCTACCGGCTGGACCAGATCGACCCGCGCACCGGCCGGCCGCGGCTCGTCTCCGGCTTCTCGGAGCTCGAGGACGACGGGACCACCGCGTGCGGCTGCTGGGTGTACAGCGGGGTGTATCCCGAGCCCGGCCGGAACCGGGCGAGAGATCGGAAGCGGACCTCCAATCCCATCCAACCGGACTGGGGATGGGCCTGGCCCCACAACCGGCGCGTCATGTACAACCGCGCGTCGGCTGACCCCGAGGGTCGCCCGTGGTCGGAGCGGAAGAAGCTGGTCTGGTGGGACGAGGAGCGGCGGCGGTGGGTCGGCGACGACGAGCCGGACTTCGAGCCCGAGAAGCGCCCCGACTACCGGCCCCGCGAGGGCGCCACGGGCATGGAGGATATCGCGGGCAACCAGCCGTTCATCATGAAGCCCGACGGCGTGGGCTGGCTGTTCGCGCCCGGCACCATCAGGGATGGCCCGCTGCCCACCCACTACGAGCCGGTGGAGTCGCCGGTGAAGAACGCGATCTATCCCGACCAGGCGACCAACCCCACGGTGCGATACTTCGACGGGCCGCTCAACCGGGTGGACCACACGCCCACCGATGGGCACCCGGTCGTGGCGACGACGTACCGGCTCACCGAGCACTACCTGAGCGGGCCCATGAGCCGGTTCAACAGCTGGCTCAACGAACTGCAGCCAGAGATGTTCGTCGAGCTGAGCCCCGAGCTCGCAGCCGAGCGAGGGATCGAGCACGGCGGCTGGGTCACGGTGGAATCGGCCCGGGGCCGGATCGAAGCGCGCGCCATGGTCACCCGGCGGCTCCGGCCGCTCCGGATCGAGGGACAGGTCGTGCACCAGATCGGGCTGCCGTTCCACTGGTCGTTCGCGGGCGAGGTGGTCGGCGGCAACGCCAACGACCTCACCTCGCTGGTGGCCGATCCGAACGTGAGCATGCACGAGGGCAAGGCGTTCGCCTGCCAGGTGCACGCGGGCCGGCGCGCGGGCCCGCAGCCGAAGCCTACGATGCCGTTCGCCCCCTGGCCCACCCGCGAGCGGACGCCGGACACGCCCGAGGCGGCGCAGCCGGAAGG
>JAICJD010000173.1 GCA_025928645.1 Gemmatimonadales bacterium | reverse complement strand
CGTAGAGCGCGAAGCCGAGCACCACGGCGAAGCCCACGCCCCCGGCGAGCTGGCGGTTCTTCAGGATCCTGAGGTCGACGATCGGGTTCTCCGTGCGGAGCTCGTGCCACACGAAGCCGACGAGACCGATCCCGGCGGCGAGGGCCTCGGTCAGGATCTCGCGCGACTCGAACCAGTCCTTGCTCTCGCCGCGCTCGAGCAGGATCTGGAGCGCGCCGATCCCCAGGATGAGGAAGGCGAGCCCCAGCCAGTCCACCCGCGTCCGCCGCACCAGATGGGACGGCTCGGGAACGCTGCGCCAGGTGAGCATCGCCGCGAGCAGGCCCAGCGGCACGTTGATGTAGAAGATCCAGGGCCAGGTGTAGTTGTCGGTGATCCAGCCGCCCAGCGTGGGGCCGAGCGTCGGCCCGACCATCACGCCCATGCCGAAGATCGCCATCGCGGTGCCGCGCTCGGCGAGGGGGAACACGTCGAACAGGATCGCCTGCGCGGTGCTGATGAGCGCGCCGCCGCCGATACCCTGCACCACGCGCCACAGCACCAGCCCCTCCAGCGAGCGGGCGGCGCCGCAGAAGAACGAGGCCAGCGTGAACAGCAGGATCGAGCCGGTGTAGTAGTTTCGGCGGCCGAACCGGTCCGAGAGCCAGCTCGTGAGCGGGAGCACGATCACGTTCGCCACGATGTAACCCGTGCTCACCCAGGCCACTTCGTCGAGGGTCGCGCCCAGGTTGCCCATCATGTGGGGGATGGCCACGTTCACGATGCTGGTGTCCACCAGCTCCAGCACGCTCGCGAGCGTGACCGCGAAGGCGATCAGATAGCGCGAGCGGTAGATCAGCTCACGCGGCAGGGCCGGCCGCCGCGCCGGCAGCACCAGAGTGGCCACGGAACGTCGGGCTCAGTCGGTGGTGATCGTGACGTCGACCGACATGCCCGGCCGGAGCGGATGGCCGGGGTCCGCCCGGTTGTCCACCGCGATTCGCACCGGCACCCGCTGCACCACCTTGGTGAAGTTGCCGGTGGCGTTGTCCGGCGGCAGCAGCGAGAAGCGCGCGCCCGTGGCGGGGCTCAGGCTCTCGACCTTCCCGTGGAAGGTGCGTCCGGGGTACCCATCGACGGTGAACTCGGCGGGGTCGCCCACCCGGACGTTCGCGAGCTGGGTCTCCTTCAGGTTGGCCGTCACCCACACCTGTTCCTCCGGCACCAGCGACAGCAGGTTCTGCCCCACCTGCACCAGCGCCCCCGGCTCGGCGTTGCGCTTGGCCACGATGCCGTCGTCCGGCGCGAGCAGCGTGGCGTAGCTGAGCTGGAGCCGCGCGTTGTCCACCGCCGCCTGGGCGGCGGCGAGCCGCGCGTCCGCCGCGCGCACCGCCGCGCCCGAGGCGGAGACCTGGCTGCCCGCCGCGGCCGCCTGCCGCCGGGCCGCCTCCAGGTTCGCGGCCGCCGCGTCGCGCGCGCTCTGGGCGGCGTCGAGCTGCTGGGCGGGGATGATCTTCGAGGCCGCGAGCGTCTGGTACCGCTCGAAGTCGGCGTTGGCCTGGCGATAGTTCGCCTCCGCCGCCGCCACGGCCGCCTTGGCCGACGCCGCCTGCGCGCGGGTGGCCTGGAGCTGCGCCTCGGCCTGGCCCGCCGTGCGCTGCGAGCCCACGGCCGCCTGCGCGTTCCGGAGATCGGCCTCGGCCTGCTCGAGCTGGTTCATCAGGTCGCGCCGGTCGAGCACCACCAGGGTGTCGCCCGCCTTCACGTGCTGATTCTCGTCCACCAGCACCCGGTCGATGAAGCCGGCGATCCGCGGCGCGATGGACGTGATGTGGCCGTCCACCTGCGCGTTGTCGGTGGTGACGTGGTGGCGGCTGAAGATCCAGCGACGGACGCCCCAGGTCGCCAGCGCGATCGCCAGGATCACGCCGATGATCAGGGGAAGCCGCCGCGTCCAGCTCCGCGCCGCCCGCTCGGGCTTCGCCGCCGCCGGCACGTCCATCGCGATGTCGGTTGCCATGGTCGTTCTCGTTCCGTTAGTGCAGTTGGTCGATGACGCCGAGGGAGCGATACGCGCCCACCCGCGCCGTGCCGAAGTTCACCCGCGCCTGAATCAGGGCGTCGCGCGCGCTGATGACCGAGCTCTGGGCGTTGGTCGTCTCCACGGTGCCGGCCACGCCCGCCTGGAACCGCTGCTGGGCCTGCGCCAGCTCCTGCTCGGCGAGGCGCAACCGGTCGCGCGCGATGGCGACCTGCTGCCGGGCCGAGGCCACGTCGAGCACCGCCTGCCGCGCCTCCGTCTCCACCTGGTTCACCAGGTCGCGCTCCCGGATCTCCTGGACCTGCACCCGCAGGTTCTCTTCCTTGACCCGGTGCTGCCGCCGGAAGCCGTCGAGAATCGGCACCGAGAGCTGGAGCTGCACGGCGTAGCTGCCGTTGAGCTTGCTGGTCTCGGGCCCGGTCTGCTGGTACTGCCCGGTGAGGCCGAGGCTCGGCAGGTATTCCGACCGCACCGCCCCGAGCGAGCGCCGGGCCGACTCGGTCCGCGCCCGCTCGGCCGCGAGCTCCGCCCGGTGCTCCCGCGCGAACGCGGCGGCCGAGTCGGGATCGAGCGGCAGGTCGAGCGCGCCGGGCCCCAGCGAATCGGCCAGCTCGACCTTCGTGCCCGAGGGCAGGTCGAGCGCGCGGAGCAGGTCCAGCTTGGCGCGGTCGGCGCCGTTCCGGGCCACCTCGAGCTGGGTGCGGACCGCGGCGAAGCTCACCTCGCTTCGGGTCTGGTCGATGGCGGGACTCACGCCCGCCGCGACCAGCTGCCGGGCCTGGTCCAGCAGGGTGGCCGCGATCGCGCTGTCGGCCTCGCGCGCCCGCACCGTCTCGCGCGCGCTCAGCGCCTGGAGATAGGCCAGCCCCGCGGTGGCGCCGGCGATCTCGCCCGCCGCCCTCGCGTCGAGCCCGCTCGCGACGGCGCTGTCCTTGGCCGCCCGAAGCCGTCCGATCACCGAGGCGTCGAAGATGGTCTGCGACCCGCGGAGCTGCAGCCGGTAGATGTTGAACGGATCGGTCACCGCCGGCAGCCCCGGCAACGACAACCCGAACTCCTGGAGGTTGAGCGTCTGCCGGGCGTAGGACGCGTCGCCGGCGATCGTGGGCAGCAGATCGGCCCGCCGCTGGCCCACCCGGGCCTCCGCGCTGCGCACGTTGAGCCGCGCGATGCTGGCGTTCACCCCCTGGCTCCGCCCCAGCTGGATCGCCTGCAGCAGCGTGAGCGGCCCCGAGGGGACCGCCGGCTGCTGCGCCGCGGCCGGCGCGGCGAGACCGAGCCAAAGCGCGAACGACGCGAGCGCGATCGACGAGCGACGCATGACGGGTGTCAGCTCCGTTCCGCGGGCTGCGCGAGCACCCCGTGGAGATACAGGTCCACGAGCCCTTCGACCGCCTGCTCCTCGGTGAGCGCCTGCGGATCGAAGCGTTGGAAGAAGCACTGCACCTGCGCGGTGTGGACCAGAAGCGAGGAGAGGCCGCGGGCCGCGAAGCCATCCGCGCTCGGCCGGAACTCGCCCGAGACCACCCCGCGCTCGAGCACCTGCGCGACCAGCCGCCGGGCCCGCAGGATGACCTCGTCAAAGTAGAATCGGGCCAGCTCGGGGAAGTGTGGCAGCTCACCCTGCACCACCCGGGCGAGCTGCATCATCTGCTCCCGCCGCATGCGGAAGTACATCCGCCGGATGAGCTCGACCAGGAGCGATCGGGCGCTGCCCTCGTAGGTGCGGACGAACTCCTCGGCTTCGGCCAGGGAGGCGACCACCTTGCCGCGGACCATCTCGCGAAACAGCGCTTCCTTCGAATCGAAGTAGCAGTAGACCGTGCCCTTGCTGACCCCGGCGAGCCGGGCGACGTCCTCGATCTTGGCGCGGGCGAAGCCGGATTCGCAGAAGGTGGCGAGGGCGGCGTCGAGGATCTCCTCGGGGCGGGCCTCCGGCCGCCGCTGCCAGCGGGGCGAGGAGGAATGGGCGGGTTGATGATCCGTCATGAGTGTGCTCGATGCTATTTAACTGACCGGTCAGTAAGATATCGGGTCGAGGGCAGCCGTCAACCCCTGAACTCGCCCTGCTTGCTGGACGAGCCTCAAGTCCCTAATTTGCAGCAACCTACCCGCCGGAGGACCGCTGATGTCGGACGCATTCCTTAGCTCCGACGACTTCGACGAACAAGCCCATCAGCTCTACAATGAAGGCCGCTACGATGAAGCGCTGCTGATCCTCCACGAGGGGATAATCCGCTACCCCCACGCGGTCGAACTCCATATCGGAAAAGCGTATGCCCACCTCGCCCGGGAGGAGTACGCCTGGGCCCGGCGGAGCTTCGAGCAGGCCCTCGGGCTGGATCCCGACCACGAAGACGGCCTGGCCGGCCTGGGCGAGGCCCTCCTCAAGCTGGGCGACCGCGCCGGCGCCATGCGGGCGTTCGAGCGCATTCTCCAGCTCGGCTTTCAGGACGATCACGAGCTGATGCTGCAGGTGGGGCGCGCGCTGTTCCGCGAGGGGCTCATCGCGCCGGCCCACCGCTTCTTCGATCTGGCGGCCTCGGCGCATCCCGAGTCGCCCGACGCGGCTGCCTGCCTGGGCTATGCGTCCCACCGGCTGGGCAACGATGCGGGCTCGCTCTACTGGCTTCGGCGGGCGCTCGAGCTGGACGCCTCGTACAGCGAGGCGCGGATCTATCTCGCCAACCTGCTCTACGACCGCGGCGAGACCGAGGCGTCGCTCCACCATCTCGAGCGCACCCAGCCCGAGGACCACTTCGACGAGCTGGGCATCTGGCGGCACATCGAGCTCAAGAAGTCCATCTATCGGCTTCCCGACGAAGATCCCGAGCTCACGCCCTGGCTGGCCCGGCTGGGTGAGGTGGCGGGCGAGCCCGACGCGATCGACATGCTGCTGGCCGAAGTGGAGGCGCAGCAGGCCGACGGCGGCATTCGCGACCCGCACCAGCTCGAGCTGTTCGGCACCCTGCTGAGCGAGCTGCACGCGATGCAGAAGAAGCCGGGGCAGGGCGACGCCCACCTCGTCGTCACCCTCGCGGGCCAGTCCATCCGCGGCAGCTGGGACGAGATTCTCGCCCAGATGAAGGCCGCCGACCGTGACTGGGCCGCGGGCTCGCTCAGCGACTTCATGGCCAGCCTCGCGCGGCGGGGTCAGGCCGAGACCGGCGTCGTCATCCCCACCACGGATGCGGAGGCCTTCATTCGCGGCAGCGCCGAGGCCGGCGTGCTGCGCATCGTTCAGTAGCGCGTGGCGCGGACGCGCTGGACCGACGGCGTCCGCCGCGAGGTGCTGCCCAACGGACTCCGGCTGCTGGTGCAGCCGGACCATTCGGCGCCGGTGGTGGCGGTGGTGACGCACGTGGAGGCGGGCTTCTTCGACGAGCCCGATCGCTGGACCGGCATCTCCCACGTGCTCGAGCACATGTTCTTCAAGGGAACCGCGCGCCGCGGCGTGGGCGCCATCGCCCGGGAGACCAAGAGCGCCGGCGGCTATCTCAACGCCAGCACCACGTACGACCACACCACCTACTTCACCGTCCTCCCCGCGTCGGGCCTTCCCCGGGCGCTCGACATCCAGGCCGACGCGCTTCGCCACTCCGCTGTCGACGAGGCCGAGCTCGCCCGCGAGCTCCAGGTCATCATCCAGGAAGCCAAGCGCAAGCTCGACACGCCGTCGGCCGTGGCCTACGAGACGCTGCACGAGGTCATGTTCGACCGGCACCGGATCCGCCGCTGGCGCATCGGCCACGAGGCCGGGCTCGCCGGGTTCCGCCGGGCCGACGTGCACGGTTATTACGCCTCGCGCTACGTGCCCGAGCGCACCATCGTCGCCATCGTGGGCGACGTGGATCCCGATCAGGCCCTCGCGCTCGCGCGCCGGACCTACAGCGATTGGCCCGCGGCCCCCGGAGCGGTGGATCGCTCGCCCGAGGAGCCCGAGCGCCGTGAGGTCCGCGCCCGCACGCTGCGCGGCGACGTGAGCCAGGCCGAGCTCTCGCTCGGCTGGCGGGCCGCGGCACCGCTGGCGCCCGAGGCGCCGGCGCTCGACCTCGCCGCGGCCATTCTGAGCGCCGGCCGCGGGAGCTGGCTCTACCGTGCCCTCCGCGAGACCGGCCTCGTCACCTCGGTCACGGCCCACTACTACGCGCCGACCGAGCTCGGCGTATTCGGCGTCGCCGCCGAGCTGTCGCCCGACCGGGTGGCCCCGGCGCTCGACGCCATCGCGGCGGAGGTCAATCGGCTCGCGTTGCTGGGCCCGGGCGCCGAGGATCTCGAGCGGGCGCGCACCCTGCTGCGCGCGCGCTGGGCCCGCCGGCTCGAGCCCATGGAGGGTCGGGCGGCCGCCCTCGCCGCGGCCGAAGCGCTCGACGGCTACGACTTCCTCGATCGCGAGTACGAGGCGCTGAGCACCGTCACCGCCGATCAGGTCCGCGCCGCGGCGGCGCACTGGCTCCAGCCCGACGCCGTCTCAGGCGTGCTCTATCTGCCTGAAGGCGAAGGCCAGGACCTCACCGCCGAGGCGCTGGGCCGGGCGTTCGCGGTGACCGAGCTTCGCGCCGGTGCGTCGCCCGCGGTCGCGGCGCCGCCCATGCCGGCCATCACCGCTCTCGCGGGGCCGGCGGCCGTCCGGACCGAGGCCGACGTCCGCCACACCGCGCTTCCCGGCGTCGATCTGCTGGTGCGCCGGAAACCCGGCGTTCCGCTCGCGCATCTCGGCATCTATGTCGCGCGCCGCGAGCTGGACCCGCCTGCGCAGGCGGGTCTCGGCGCGCTCACCGTCCGGAGCGCGGTCCGCGGCGCCGGCGAGCTCGACGCCCCGGCGCTGGCGTTCGCGTTCGAGCGGCTGGGGGGGACGCTGAGCCCCTCGGCGACGGTGGACTGGCTCGGCTTCGGCAGCTCGGTGCTGGCCGAGCGGCTCGCCGAGGCGGCGGCGCTGCTCCGGCTCGTGTTCGCGTCGCCGCGGCTGGAGCCGGGCGCGGTCGAGCGCGAGCGTGGGATCATGGCCGCCGAAGCGGAGCAGGTGGCCGACGACATGTTCCGCTACCCGTT
>JAICJD010000142.1 GCA_025928645.1 Gemmatimonadales bacterium | reverse complement strand
GCGGTGCTGTTCCCGGCCTGGGTGCACCTGGGGAGCGGCCGGCCCAGCGGGGTGGAAGCGCTGGGGCAGAACATGCTGGTGATCATCGCCTACAGCGCGGTGCTGGCCGCCGCGCTGCTCCTGCCGGCGGCGCTCGCCCTCGCGCTGTTCGCCGGGATCTGGCGCGGCGGCGAATGGTGGGCGCTGGCGCCGGCCGCGCTGGTCCTCCTCGCCGGCATCGCAGTCGAGGCGGCGCTCATGCTTCGCTGGCTCGGGCGCGTGTTCGACGCCACCGATCCGTCCGGGGCCGAAATCGCGGCCTGAGCGGTTCAGGCCTCCTCGGCTGGGGCCGCCGCGAAGCGGCCGAACCTGAGCGCGAGGGCCGGCAGCACGAACAGGCTGAGCGCGGTCGAGGTGATCAACCCACCCAGGATCACGATGGCCATCGGGCCCTCGATCTCGCGGCCCGGGTCGCCGCTGCCGAGCGCGAGCGGGAGCAGCCCGAGCGCGGTGACCAGCGCCGTCATGAGAATGGGCCCGAGCCGCTCCAGCGCGCCCCGCAGCGCCGCGGCACGCCCCCAGGCGACCCCCTCGACGGACACGAGGTGGTCGTAGTGCGAGATCAGCATCACGGCGTTGCGCGTCGCGATGCCGAACAGCGTGACGAAGCCCACCAGCGAGCCGAGGCTCAAGAGACCTCCGGTCGCGAACACCGCCAGCACCCCGCCCACCAGCGCGAACGGCAGGTTGGCCAGCACCAGCAGGAGCCGGCTGGCCTCGCCGAAGGCCACCAAGAGCAGCATGACGATGCCGGCCCCCGCGAGCAGGCTGTTGCGGAACAGCTCGCGCCGGGCCGCGCGCTGGGCCGTGCCGGTGCCGCCGACGTCTGCGTAGACGCCCGCGGGCAGCCTGGTGGATCCGGATAGCGCCGCCTCGAGGTCGCGGGTGACCCCTTCGGCGTCGCGGCCGCTGGTGTTGGCGGTGACGGTCTGCACCCGGCGCGCGCCCACGTGCGCGATGACGGAGCGCCCGCTGGTCCGCGCGATATCCGAGATCCGGCCCAGCTCGACCTGACGGCCCGCGCTCGACGTCACCGGCAGCGCCGCCAGGTCTTCCGCCCGCGCGCGGCGCTCGGGCAGGAGCGTCACCACGACGTCGGTCGCGCGATTCCCCTCGAACACCTGGGCCACCCGGTCGCCGCGGGTCGCCGTCTCGACCGTCGCGAGCACCTGGTCCGCGCGGAGTCCGTAGAGCGACAGCGCCTCCGGCCGAAGGCGGACCGAGACCCCGGGCGCGACCGGCGGGGGGTCGTACTGGACGTCGGTCGCTCCGCGGATGCGGGCCAGCGTTTCGGCGACCCGACGCGCGGCGACGTCGAGGCTGTCGAGATCGTCGCCGTAGACATGCACCACCAGCTCGGCCGTCGAGCCAGTGAGCGTTTCTTCGATCCGCTCGGCCAGGAAGCCGCGGATGGCGAAGTTGGCCCCGGGAAAGCCGGCGAGGATCCGCCGCAGGTCGTCCTGCAGGGTCTCGGCGCTCTCGCCCGTGAGCGGCACCAGGTCCACTTCGAACTCGGTGTAGTGGGTGCCCCAGGTGTCCTCCGACAGCTCGGCGCGCCCGATGCGCTGCGCCACCGCGCGCACCCGCGGGTCGCGCTTGAGTGCCCGGGTGACCTCGACGCCGAGGCGGAACGACTCGTCCAGCGAGGTGCCCGGCACGGCGGACATGTGGATCAGGTAGTGGCCTTCCCGAAACTCGGGCAGGAACGTGGCCCCGAAGAACGGAAGCGTGGCCGCGGCGGCGAGACACACGGCGGCCGCGGCCGCGCCCACCGGGAGCGGACGGTCGGCGAGCCAGTCGAGGATGCGGGCGTACCGGCGCTTGAGCCAGGCGAGCGCGGGCGATTCGTGGGCGCGGTGGCGCTGCCCCCCGAGCAGGAGCAGGGTGAGCGCGGGCGTCACCGTGAGCGCGATCAGGAGCGATGCGAGGATCGCCAGGATGTACGCCAGGCCCAGCGGGCGGAACAGCGCCCCCTGCACGCCCGTGAGCGTGAGCACCGGGACGAACACGAGCGCCACCACGAAGGTCGCGTAGACCACGCTGCTCCGGACCTCCAGCGAGGCCTCGAGGACGACCCGGCTGGCCGGCCGGGGCGCCGCGGACAACCGGTTCTCGCGAAGGCGGCGCGCGATGTTCTCGACGTCGATGATCGCGTCATCCACCACCTCACCGAGCGCGATGGCCAGTCCGCCGAGGGTGAGCGTGTTGATGCCGAACCCGAGCCGGTCGAGAACGATGAGCCCCGCGAGCAGCGATAGCGGGATCGCCGTGAGGGAGATCGCGGCCGCCCGGAGATCGGACAGAAACACCAGCAGCACGACCGCCACGAGCACCGCTCCGAGCAACAGCGAGGTCAGGATGTTGCGGAGCGCGAGGTCGATGAACTCCGAGGGCCGGAAGATGTCCCCCCGGAGCGTGAGTCCTTCCGCGCGCATCGTGGGCTCGAGCTTGGCCAGCGCCGACTCGGCCCGCTCCGCCACCACCTTCGTGTTGGCCCCGAGCTGCGCCGAGACGACCACGACGAGGCCCCGGCGACCATCGACCCCGCCCTCGCCGAAGCGCGTGGCGGGGGCCTCGGCCACGCGACCCAGGTCGGCCAGCCGAAGAACTGCACCCGCGCGCTCGCGGACCACGGTCTGGCCGAGCTGCGCCGCGGTCGGCGCCTGCCCCTCGGCGGTGACCGTGAGGCGCTGGTTGGGGCCGTCGAGCACGCCGCCGCCGCGCACGCCGGTGGCCTGGCGCGCGGCCTCGGCCACCTCGTCGACGCCGATGCCGTAGAGCCGGAGACGATCGGGGTCGAGCTGCACCTGCAGCTGGCGCACCTCGCCGCCGAACACCGCCACCTTGGACACGCCGGGCGTCGCGAGCAGACGGGGGCGCATCACCCAGTCCACGAAGGTCCGCTGGTCCATCAGCGACCGGGTGGAGGAGGTAACCCCGACCACCAGCACCGTGCTCGACGATGAGGTGAGCGGCGTGAGCACCGGCGCCTCGACCGTCGCCGGCAGGCGCCCGCCGGCCTCGACCAGCCGCTCGGCGATCGCCTGGCGCGCCCGGTAGATGTCCTGGTGCTCGGCGAGCACGGCCGTGATGACCGAGAGGCCCTGGATCGACTGGGAGCGGACGGCCGCGATGCCTTCGACTCCGTTGATCGCATCCTCGATCGGCTTGGTGACCAGCACCTCGACCTGCTCGGGGGAGAAGCCGGGGGCCTCGGTCTGGATGGAGACCTGCGGCGGAGCAAACTCGGGGAAGACGTCGAGCCGCGCGTTGGCCACGACGCCGGCCCCGTAGATCACGAGCGCCGCGGCCAGCCCGATCACCACCCCGGGGTGCCGGATCGACTGCCGGACGAGCGCGGTCAGCATGGGCGGAGCGGCAGCGTCACTCGCCGGACTCGTCGCCCACGGTCACCCGCGCGCGGAACTCCTCCGAGAGGAGCTCCTCGGCGCCCCGGACCACGACGGAATCGCCCGCGGACAGCCCGGAGGCGACGATCCAGCCGCCGGGCGCCGGACGATCGGTCGGCACGCGCACACGCTCGAAGCGGCCGCCGTCGCGCGCGCGGTATGCCCAGGTGAGGCCGTCCCACTGCACCACCGCCGCGTCCGGGACGAAGGTGCCCGAGTCGGTTGCCTCTCGCGCCGCGGGAGCGAAGGCCACGACCGGCGTGCCCGGCGTAGCACCCGGCCAGGCGCGCGCGGCACGATACAGGAAGGCCGGACGCCGGGTCACCGGGTCGGCCTCGGGCGCGGGGCCAATCAGGCGAGCGGGCGCCCGCGGCGACGTCGCGCTCGGTGCGACCCGGAGCTCACTCGGCGGAGACGTGCCCGCTTCGAGCCAGGCGATCCGGACCAGCGGACGGCTGTAGTCGGCCACCTCGAGCAGCGCCTGCCCCGCCTCGACCAGCGAGCCGGGCTGCGCCCCGACCCGCGTCACCACGCCGCCGATGGGAAGCGCAAGCGGGCGCGCGTCCGACACCCGGGCCAGCGGAGCGCCGGCCGCGACACGCTCGCCCAGCGAGGGCCAGCGCGCCCCAGGCGGCAAGGTGAACCGGCCCGAGACCGGCGCGCGGAGCACCGCCGAGCGCTCGGTCTCGGGCACGACCTCACCCGAGAGCCGCCGCTCGGCTCCGCGCGCCGCGGGACGGAGCGCGGCGAGCTCCAGCGCCACCCGCGCCCGCTCACCCGCGTCCAGCACCACCACGACCGTGCCGCTGTCCTCCGTCAACCGGCTGGGCGCGACGACCGGCTGGTCGCGTCCGGCGTCGGCCTCGACGTCACGATGGTGGTCGCGATAGAGCACGAGCAGAACCACAACGGCCACGATAGCCGCCACGCCGGCGACGATTCGCCGCACCGTCGAGCTCATCGGGACAGGCCCTCCATGAGGCGGTCTCGCCGCGGATCGGGCCAGCGCCCTTCCCCGCCGCCGACCGCCCAGCGCAGCTCGGCGGCGGCCGCGACCGCGCGAAGACGCGCGGCGTGCTGCAGCCGTGCCGCGCGCGTCACGGACACCGCGGCGAGCGCCGGCTCCAGCCGCGAGGTCTCGCCGCGACGGTACGCGCTGTCCGCGAGGTCCGCGAGGCGGGACGACACGGTGAATTCGGAATCGGCCGCGCCCACCTCGATGGTGGCGCCCCGGCAGCGGGCGGCCGCGGCATTCGCCTCGGCGAGCAGCCCGTCCTGCGCCTCGGCCACCCGCGCCGCAGCCGCCGTGCGGGAGCGCTCCGCCTGGCTGATGGCCGCGCGATTCCGGAAGCCGAACAGGTTGGGCAGCGACAAGGCGAGCGTCCACCGGTGGACGCCCTGGTCCCAGATGAAGCCCGGGCCGAGGTCGAGATCGGGATACTGCCGCGCCACCTGGAGGCGCACCTCGCTCTCGGCCAGCGCGTATTCGGCGAGCGCGCGGCCGATTTCGGGGCGTCGGCTCAGCGCGAGCGACGCGAGCGAGTCGGCACCCAGCGCGGCCAGCGCGGCGCAGTCCGGCTCTGTCTCGGGCGCCACGACCAGCGAGTCGACCGCGGCGAGCGGCACGGCGAGACCGCCGGCCAGCGCCGCCCGGGCCGACAGAACCTGCGAGCGGAGCGCGGCTGCGGCCGTTCGCGCGGCCTGGACTTCGGTGCCCGTCCTGGCGAGCTCCGCGCTCGAGAGGGACGCCTCCTGGAATCGGGCGCGCTCGCGATCTTCGAGCCGGGCGAGCGCGTCTATCTCGCGCCCGGCCTGCGCGAGGTCGGCCTGGGCCGCCGCGAGCGCCACCGCCGCGGCCGAGGCGTCACGCGCGATGCGCCAGGCGCTCGAGCGGAGCTCCGCCTCCGCGATCGCGGTGCGGGCGCGCGCCTGCTGGAGCCGCGCCCCACGTTTGCCGCCGGGCTCGAGGGCGAGGAGCCCCGCGAGGGAGATGACCCACGGCGACTGGCCGTCGCTCCCCGAGACGGCGCGCTCGACCGTTCCCTCGATGCCGGGTTGCGGACGCAGCCGGGCCGTCCGCTCCCCCGCGGCCGCGGCCTCCCAATCGGCGCGCGCGCGGGCGAGGTCGGCTCGGAGCCCGAGCGCCGCGAGTGCAAGCTGGCGATCGGTCCACACCGGATGCGACGGCCGCGGGGCCCATCGCGCGACCCAGTCGAGGACCCGCGGCTCGTCGAGACGCCGCGCGCGGTACACCGCCGGATGGGCCGCAAGCTCGATGGGCTGCGGCGTGTAGCGGACGCAATCGGCAAGCACGGCCGGCAGGGCGAGCACCACTGCTGCGACGCCGCGTGCGCGAACCCATCTCGAGATTGCCGCCGGCTCACCCACGAGGGTGGAACTGCTTGTGCACGGTGCGCAGATACTCCCGGTCCACGTGGGTATAGATCTGCGTCGTCGACAGGTCGGCGTGGCCCAACATCTCCTGCACCGCGCGGAGGTCCGCGCCGCCTTCGAGCAGGTGGGTGGCAAAGCTGTGTCGCAGCGTGTGCGGGGTGACCCGCTTGCGGATGCCGGCCCGCGCCGCCGCCCGCTTGACCACACCCCAGGCGCCGACGCGCGAGAGCGGCTGGCCGCGGGCGTTGAGCAGCACCCGGCCCGCGCTCTTTCCCCGGTCGAGCTCGGGCCGGAGCTGGTGCAGGTAGACCGACACGGCGCCGATGACGGTGCGGCCGAGGGGAACCAGTCGCTCCTTCCCGCCCTTGCCGAACACCCGCACCAGGTTGTCAGCGAGCAGCAGGTCGGTCGTGGCGAGACCACACAGCTCCGAGACGCGCAACCCCGCGCCGTATCCCAGCTCGAGCAGCGCGCGGTCGCGCCACCCGAGCGGCTCGTCGATGCCGGGCGCCGCGAGCAGCGCCTCGATCTCCGAGATTGCGAGCGTGTCGGGCAGCGTCCGACCGCGTCGGGGCGACTCGAGCCGGTCGCTCGGGTCCACCCCGATTCTTCCTTCAGCCGCCAGAAATCCGAAGTAGGTCCGGAGCGCCGAGACCTCGCGACGGATGGTGGCCGCGCTCAGCCCGAGGTCCTTGAGCAGGTAGACGAAGTCGCGAAGCAGGGTCCGGCTGACCTCGCCGGGGTGACGCACGCCGCGGGACGCGGCGAACTCCGCCAGCCGCCGCAGGTCGCGGGTGTAGGCCTCGACCGTGTGCGCGCTGTGTCCCGACTCGAGCGCCAGAAAATCCTGGAAGCCCTCGAGCCAGAAGTCGCGCGCGGCGCGCTCGCGCCAGTCCGCGACCGTCACGGCGCGCGCTGTGCCTGCATGCGCCGCGACACTTCCGCGAGCTCGGCCGGCGCGATGGCCAGCAGCTCGGCCGCCAGGTGCATGACCCTGGCCTCGTGGGCGCCGATCGCGCCGTCGGCAAACGCGACGGTCCACATGCGCTCGACCAGCTCCAGCCGCTCGCGTCGCCCCACCCGCTTGCGCAGGCGGCGCGCGTAGTCCGCGAACCGCGTGCGGCGCTCCTCCTCGGCGGCAGGCGGCGGAGGTGCTTCGTCGGGCGCCACCAGGCCCCAGCGTTCCTGCAGGTGCTCGGCGATGAGGCGGCGGTCCTCGGCCGTGAGCACGGGGTCGGCGTAGGCGAGCTCGAGCACCACCAGCGCGGCCGCCTGGCGGGCGGACCCCTCGGCGATCTCGGTGCCGGCGAGGAACGACGGTGCCGCCGGATCGAGCGCGTCGCGCGTGGCGTGCCACACACGCTCGCGCCGGCGCTGGTAGGCCCGCACGAGGTACCACACCAGCGCGGCGGCCCCGACCAGCAGCGCCACCAGTCCCAGCGTCCGGTTGACGTGCGCGATCAGCGAGGTGATGCGCTCCCACTCCGCGCCGATCAGCGCGCCCACGAATGTGATGCCGCCGTACCAGATGGCCGACGCGAGCCCCATCGGCACGAACGTCTTGGTCGCGCTCAGCCCCACGAGGCCGGCGAACGGCGGGACCACCGCGCGGATGCCCGGCAGGAAGCGGCTGAGGAAGATGCCGGCCACCCCGAACCGGAGGTACTCGCGCTCCATGATCGCGAGCGAGCGGGGCGCGAGCAGGCGGCGGCCGGTGGGCGACGCGAACAGCCGCCTGCCGTAGCGCCGCGCGGCGAGGTAGACGCCGGCCGCGCCCAGCAGGTTGGCGACCCAGGTCACCAGGAACACGGCGATGGGCGTGGTCACGTGCCGGTGCGAGAGAAAGGCGCCGAGCGCGACCGCGGCGTCGCTCGGCACGGGGGGCAGGACATTCTCGACCGCCGCGAGCAGCGCGAGCACGGCATAGACGGCGGCAGGCGGCAAGTGCGAGACCCAGTCCAGCAGGGACTCGATCAGCGGCCCTCCAGCACGGCGACCGCGATCACCGCGAGCCCCTCGCCGCGTCCGATGAATCCCATCCCTTCGTTGGTCTTGGCCTTGACGCTGATGGCGCTCTGGGCCACGCCCAGGCGCGAGGCCAGGGCGGCCGCCATGGTGCCGAGGTGGGCGCTCAAGCGCGGCTCCTCGGTGATCACGGAGCAGTCCGCCTGGGACAGCGTGAGGCCGCGGCCCCGCACCAGCTCGTGCGCCGTGCGCAGGAGCTCCATCGAGTCCGCGTCCTTCCATTGCGGGTCGGCGTCGGGGAACAGCTGCCCGATGTTCCCCGCCCCGGCCGCACCGAGAATGGCGTCGGTCAGCGCATGCGCCACCGCGTCCGCGTCGGAGTGACCCGCGAGGCCGCGCCCGCTCGGGATGGTCACCCCGCCGAGGACGAGCGGCCGCCCGGCGACGAAGCGATGGGAGTCGTACCCGATCCCGACCCGCGTCACGCCGCGACCGGCTCCTCGATGACGCTGTAGTCCTGGCGGCGGCGCATCGGCTGGTAGCCGGCATCGCGGATGAGCCGGTCGATCTCCTGCAGTGTCGTCCGGTAGGTCGTGCCGGCGGCCGACACCACATTTTCTTCCATCATGAGGCTGCCGTAATCATTCGCCCCGAATCGCAGGGCGATCTGGCCGACCTTGTGTCCCATGGTGACCCACGAGGACTGCAGGTTGGGCACGTTGTCGAGCACGACGCGGGCGAGGGCGAGCGTCCGGAGATAGGTGACCGCATCAGTCTTCCGGTAGTGCGACATGCCGGGAGTCCCCTCGGGCTGGAGCGGCCAGCAGATGAACGCAGTAAAGCCGCCGGTGCGCCGCTGCACCTCGCGCACCCGGAACAGGTGCTCGACCCGGTCTTCGTCGGTCTCGCCGAGACCGTACATCATCGTGACCGACGTCCTCATCCCCTGACGGTGCGCCTCCTCCTGCACGCCCAGCCACTCCTCGGTCTGGGCCTTCTTCCTGGCGACCCGCTCGCGGATCCGGTCCACCAGGATCTCGCCGCCGCCGCCGGGGATGCTGTCGAGGCCTGCCGCCCTGAGCTCGCGCACCACCTCCGCCACCGACAGGCCGAACCGCTCGCTGAAGAACACCACCTCCGAGGGTGAGAAGCCGTGGATGTGAATCGGATGATTGCGCTTGATGTAGCGCATCAGCTCGAGATACCACTCGAAGGGGATGTACGGGTTGTGCCCGCCCTGGAGCAGGATCTGCACCCCGCCGATGGCCCTGCACTCGTCGATCTTGGCCCCGATCTGCTCGAAGCTCAGGACGTAACCTTCCGGGTCCTTGGGCCGGCGATAGAACGCGCAGAACTCGCAGTCGGCCACGCACACGTTGGTGTAGTTGATGTTCCGGTCGATGATGTAGGTGACGACCGGATCGGGGTGGTGCCGCCACCGCTCGGCGTCGGCCACCTGGCCGAGCTCGAGGAGCGGCGTCCGCTGATAGAGCTCCAGGAAGCTCTTGAACTCACTTGAAGTGCGATCCACAACGCTCATCGTGTCAGTCCGTTAGCTAACGTCGGTTGTCGGGCTCGCCCGACCTTCGGGCGGGCTCGGCGGCCTGCTAGGCCGCCGAGATAAACGACAGGGAGCCGTCCGGCACCACACCCTCCTGGGCCAGCCGCCGGAAAAAGTCGGTGAGGCCCGCGAGGTGGCGGTAGGACAGCGCGTAGTCGAGGTCGCCGAGGTAGGCGCGGCACACGGCCTCCTCGACCCCGGTCCGC
>JAICJD010000256.1 GCA_025928645.1 Gemmatimonadales bacterium | reverse complement strand
CTTCTCCGCCGCCGACGCGCTGTTTCCGCTGCGCGCGGTGAACTCGGCGCTCTGGATCCCGCTGCCGATCATCGGCCTGGCCTACCCAGCAATTCGCGGGATGGGAATCAGTCCGGAGGATGTGAGCAACGCGGCGTATCGCCGCCTCCGGGCATCGCTCGACCGCGCGTTCGACTGCCACCCTCCGGCCGTCTACGCCGCCGGGCACGAGCATACCCTGCAGGTCCTCGACCGACAGCGCGCGCCGCTCCTGCTCGTGAGCGGCACGGGGATCTACGGGCACACGAGCTACGTGGAGCGGCTCCCCGAGTCACGGCTGGCGCTGGCCACGGGCGGGTTCATGCGGGCCGACCTGCTGCGCGACGGCCGGCTTCGGATCGGCGTCGTGACCGTGAGCCGGAAGGGCGAGCCCACCGAGGTCTACGCCCAGCTCCTTCCGCCCGCCGATACGTCCGGCGGGGGCTGCCGCTCCGCGGGGGCGACGACCGAAGCGATTCTGCCGCGACCTCAGCGCGCGGCGCGGTAGGTCGTGAGGGTGGCGTGGTGGCCGGCAGCCTCATCGGCCACGAGCAGCGCGCCATCCCGAGCGAGGGCGAGGCCTTCGGCCTGGCGGTGCCACGAGCGTTTGAGGGACGCCACGGCGAGCACCTCCCCCGCGGGCGACAGCTCGATGATCACGCGCGCCCGCGCGGCAAGCAGCAGCAGGTGCCCGGTTGCGGAATCACGCAGCAGCTCGGACGGATACACTTGCTTGCGCGCGAGCGCGGACACGCCGCTCTGCACTACGCTCAAGCGCACGGCCGGCGCGGCCCGCCGCTCGGGTGACCAGGCGAACACGGTGAGCCGCCCGGCCAGCGCGCGCACCCGGGGCGTCTTGCATCCGAACAGCAGCATGCGATCGCCCGGGTCCCACGCGAGGCCTTCGACCTCGCAGTTTCTCCCGATTCCCGTTGCGTAGCGCTGATACGGTACCGAGGCGCCGTCCTCGCCGATTGGCGCCACGAACAGCTCGCCGTTGCTCGTGGTCAGGAATACCCGCCCGTTCACCACCGTAATCGCTTCGAAGTCGCCCTTCACCGCCGGCCGGCCGAGCGCGAACCGGCTCACGATCTGGTGCGAGGCGGGGTCGAGCTGATACACGATGGCCTCTTCATCGCCGTGCGCGTAGAGCCGGTCTCCGTCGCTGGCGAGCCCGCTGATCTCGTCCAGCGCCTTGGGGAGCTTCCATTCGTCGTCCGGATCGCCGTCCAGATGGTACCGGGCGAGCACGCTGTCGGGAGGCGCGTCCGCGCGAGTGCCTGCCGCGAACCCCGCGGCGGCGGCAAGGATGCCGAAGAGCGCGCCGGCGCGCGCGAGGTGTCGCGTCACCCGACCGAGGCGGCGGGCTCGCGCGCCGGCTCCGGCGGCGCCGGTGACTCGGAGATGTGCTCGTTCCACCAGGCGCGGGCGCTGGCCTGGTCCCAGGGACGGGGCAGGGAGACGCGGTCGAGCTCGGCGAGGAGATCGTCGGCGCTCTGCGGGCGGCGCGTAGGGTCCTTCTCGAGACATCGCATGATGACCCGCTCGAGATCGAGCGGCACCGAGCGCCCGGTGCGGATGCTGGGCGGCACCGGGATCGCCTGGATGTGCTGGATCAGCATCCGGAGCGGGCTGTCGGCCTCGAAGACCATCTGGCCGGTGAGGAGCCAGTAACCCACGCACCCGAGCGCGTAGAGGTCGGCGCGCCGGTCAACCGGATCGGCGCCGCTCGCCATCTCGGGGGCCATGTAGGCCGGCGTGCCCGTGGTGAGCTCCGCCGACTTGATCGTGTCGAGAATGGACTCGTCCTGATCGTACTTGACCAGGCCGAAGTCGAGCACCTTGACGAAGTCGTACTCGCGGCCCATCCGGCAGGTGTAAATATTGGCCGGCTTCACGTCGCGATGGACCAGGCCCATGTCGTGGGCCTCGCCGAGGGAGTGGCAGGCCTGGCGCAGCAAGTACACCACGCGGTCGGGCGCCAGCGGTCCGAACCGGCGCACCAGGGTCTCGAGGTCCAGCCCCTCGAGCAGCTCCATCGCGAAGTAGAAGATGCCGGCGCGGGTCTGGCCGAAATCGTAGAGCCGGATGGTGTGAGGCGACTGAAGCCGCGAAGCGGCCTCCGCCTCGCGCTGGAACCGCCGGATGATCGAGGCCGTCCCCTTGTCGGTGGGCGCGCCCAGGATCTCTGGCTTGATGAGCTTGATGGCGGCGGGGCGCGCGAGCATGCGGTGCGTGGCGTGCCACACCTCGCCCATGCCGCCCCGCCCGATCAGCCCGACGAGATGATAGCTGCCCAGCTCCCGGGCGCGCTGCACGTGGCGCCCCATGCGCACCATGATCTTCGACGGGATCACCGCGATCACCGCGCAGACGTAGTTCGGGAGATAGTTCCACAGGAGCGGGATCAGCCCCGGGGTCTCGACCCCGCGGAGATGCGCCACCAGCACGCCGACCGGATCCATAGAGGCCGCGATCAGCGAGGCGATGAGCGTCTTGCGCGGGGTGTTGGGCACGATCATCGGGAACAGCAGGACCAGCACGCAGATCCACGAGAGCCGCCCGGCCAGCAGGCGCTGCGGGTCCCATTGATTGACGATACCGACCCCGAAGGCCAGCAGCACCTCGTACCCCAGCGCGAGATCGAGGGCGACCTGCGGGCGGCAGCTCAGCCGGGAAGTGTAGCGCCAGAGCCAGAGCGAGACGGCGATGCTGAGCACGCCGACCACGTCGGCGGGGCGGCCCCAGGGAATGAGGTCCCGCATCGGGATGTTCACCAGCGGCGCCACGAGGTCGTTCATGACGATGCCGATCACGAACAAGCCGGCCCACACCCGCGCGAGAATCCCCAGCCGCTGGGTCGCCTCCCGGAGGAGATCGTCCGGCAGCGTCTCGTCGGCGGCGGCACGCGGGCCCGCGGTGCTGGCGAGCTGGGTCTCGAGCAGCTCGGCTTGGCTCATGAACGGCTCCTCGGTGTGGCGCAAAGCCGCCTAATGCCGCAGTTTAGTGGTCGAACGCTAACATACTCACGAGGCTCGTCAATGCAG
>JAICJD010000268.1 GCA_025928645.1 Gemmatimonadales bacterium | reverse complement strand
CGGGCCAGGATCGCCACGCCGTCGTCGCTCGCCGCGAAGCCCATCACCGTGTAGAACGGCTCGACGTGGACCGCGCCGTCGGCGCCGACCACCGGAAACTCCCGAACCGGAATGGACGCGACCTGCTGCACCACCCAGCGGTCGTCCTCGTCGTCCAGCGCCGCGCCGATCGCCGCGTCCCATTGCTCGCGCGTCACCGCCGGCCCGATCACGATGCCGTCGCCCCCGTACGCCCGATTCGGCTTGAGCACCAGCGCCTCGTGGTGGCCCCGCGCGAAGTCGATCAGGTGGCCGGTCCGCCCGTCCGGCAGCACGGTGCGCCGGTCGCCCAGCACCCGGGTCCACAGGATGTGCCGCTGGAACACCTGCCGCTCGACCGGCGTGAAGTACTGCTGGCAAAGCCGCGGGTCGGTGAGCACTTCCCAGCACGCCTTCTGGTCGAGGTCCGCGGCGATCGAGGAGACGACCCGGTTCTCCCGGAGCAGCACGCGCATCGGCTCGACGTCCACGCCTTCCGCCTCGAGCTCGAGCAGGTCCGTCACGCCGTAGTCGCGGTACGCCAGATCCACCCGCTGGCCGCCGTACCAGACCACGCCGTCCCGGAGCGTCAGCTCCGCGGGGTCGACGTGCATCACCTGGAGGCCGTGGCGGCGCTCCAGGTAGCGTGCGAGCTCGGCCTGCTCGTCCGGGCCGCTTCCGGCGTACTTGGGCTCGATGAAGCAGACCTGACGGCCGCAGCCCGTGGCCGCCATGTGGTCGAGCAGTGTCCCGGTGAGCAGCTCGCGCATGTCCTGGCCGAGCGCGAGGTCGAGCGCGTCGTCGCCGGCGCGGAGCACCGGCACGACGATATCGGCGATCAGGCGCTCGCAGGTGGGCACCAGGTGCAGCCCGCCGATGCCCATGAGGTTGGGCTCGACGAAGCGGAGCGTCTCCTTCCACATGGGGCTGGTGAAGTCCACCAGCGCGTCGAGCCGTCCGAACACCGGGTTGTGCGCCTCC
The DNA here is from genome assembly GCA_025928645.1 of Gemmatimonadales bacterium. Taxonomy (GTDB): domain Bacteria; phylum Gemmatimonadota; class Gemmatimonadetes; order Gemmatimonadales; family GWC2-71-9; genus CAVVWJ01. The sequence goes on along the minus strand of JAICJD010000268.1, from coordinate 1,461 downwards.
TGCCGAGCTCCCCAGCACGCGCGGAGCCACTCCTCCTCGGCATCGGGCAGCCGGAGGATCTCCCGCACCATGAAGTCGTGGAGGTAGAGCGACGGCAGCCGCTTCAGGGCGTTCTGAACCGTCAGGGTGACGTGGTGGACGTAGGCGAGCTGATCGGGGAGGACCGTGATCGGCGCCGGCAGGATCCTGATCGGCTCGACCTCGCCGTCGTGGAGGTACACCACGCGCTGGGCCAGCGCCCCGGCACGCAGGCGCTCGATCAGCCCGGCCAGCTCCGCCGGGGCCAGACGGTAGAGCGCGTGCTGCACCCGGCTGGCGACGGCCAGCCCGGCGAGGCCGTGCTCCTCGGCGGGGGTCAACATCGGGCGCTCCGTCCGGCGGGGGGTGTCATGTGTATGTTACTCCCGGACCACGCCCACGCCAACGCGCCACCGAACACGGCCGGAGAGTCATGCGCGCAGACCAGGCCTACGACGAGCTCATGCGGCGGGTGCGGGACGAGTCGCACCTGACCACGATCGAAGCGTTGCTCGAGTGGGACCAGGACGCGTACATGCCCGCTGGAGGCGTCGAGAACCGGAGCGAGCAACTCGCGCTCGTCGCCGGGCTCCTGCACGAGCGCGGAACGGACCCGCGCCTGGGCGAGCTGATCGCGGCCGTCGAGGGCTCCGACCTCGTCGCCGATCCGGCCTCGCCCGCAGCGGTCAACCTGCGCGCGCTCCGGCGCGAGTATGACCGCTTCATCCGGCTGCCGCGCACGCTGGTGGAAGACGTGGCGCGCACCACCGCCCTCGCGCAGACGGCCTGGGCCGCCGCCCGCGCCGGGTCCGACTTCACGCGCTTCCGCCCTTGGCTGGAGCGGATCGTGATTCTCAAGCGCCGCGAGGCCGAGTGCGTGGGCTACGCCGAGGAGCCGTACGACGCCCTGCTCGAAGATTTCGAGCCCGGGCTCCGGAGCCGTGTGGTGGCCCGCCTCTTCGCCGCGCTCCGGCGGGAGCTGGTGCCCCTGGTCGAGCGCATCGCCGGCGCCGCGCGCCGGCCGGACGCGTCGGCGCTTCGGCGCCATTTTCCCCGCGACCGCCAGCGCCGGTTCGGCGAGATGGTGGCCGCCGCCGTCGGATTCGATTTCACCCGGGGGCGGATGGACCTCGGCGTCCACCCGAGCTGCACCGCGATCGGACCCGGCGACTGCCGCGTGTCGGTCCGGTTCGACGAGCGAGACTTCGCAGGCGGGCTGCTCACCATCCTGCACGAGGTCGGGCACGGGCTGTACGAGCAGGGACTCGACCCGGCGCACTACGGCACCGCGCTTGGCGAGGCCGCGTCGGTCGGCATGGACGAGGCGCAGGCGCGGTTCTGGGAGAACCGCGTCGGCCGAGACCGCCGGTTCTGGGAGCACTTCTACCCGCGGGCCCGCGAGCTCTTTCCCGAAAGCCTGGGTGACGTGCCGCTCGACGAGTT
>JAICJD010000255.1 GCA_025928645.1 Gemmatimonadales bacterium | reverse complement strand
CGGGCGCGCGAACGGCCTGCTGCGGCGGCTCGTGCGGCGGGTCGGCGGACGACCCGATCAGCGGAAATCTCTACGCCGAGGCCGAGACCGTGGGGCTGCCGGCCGAGGCCCTTCTTGCCTCGTTAGGCTGCGGCAATCCGACCGCGCTCGCCGAGCTGCACCCGGGCGAGGTGGTGCTCGACCTCGGCTCGGGCGGCGGCATCGACGTGCTGCTCTCCGCCCGCCGCGTCGGCCCCTCGGGGAAGACCTACGGCCTCGACATGACCGATGAGATGCTCGCGCTTGCCCGCGAGAACCAGCGCAAGGCCGGCGTCGCGAACGCCGAGTTCCTGAAGGGCGACATCGAGTCCATCCCGCTGCCGAATGCCACGGTGGACGTGATCATCTCGAACTGCGTCATCAACCTCGCCGCCGACAAGCGGAAGGTCTTCGCCGAGGCGTTCCGCGTGCTCCGGCCCGGCGGCCGCCTCGCCGTCTCGGACGTGGTAGTGCGCGGGGAGATGCCGCCGGCGATCCGCTCGAGCATGGAGCTGTGGGTCGGCTGCGTGGCCGGCGCGCTCACCGAGCAGGAGCTCGTCGGGCTGCTCGGCGACCTGGGCTTCGAGGACGTCGACGTCGAGCCCACCCGTGTCTATCAGCTCGAGGACGCGCGCGCCTTCCTCGGCGCGGCGGGCCTGGACACGGAGGTGCTCGCGCGCGAGGTCGGCGGCTGCGTCATGGGGGCCTTCATCCGGGCGCGCAAGCCGGTGTCGCCCGAGTGACCGACCCCCGCCTGCGCCCGGCCACCGAGCGCGACTACGACCGCGTCACGTCGCTGCTGGGCGCGGCAGGCCTCCCGCTGGCCGGCGTGCCCCGCGATCTGGCCGGCTTCGAGGTCGCCGAGCGCGCCGGCCGCCTCGTGGGGGCGGTCGCGCTCGAGCGCTACGGCGAGGATGGCCTCCTCCGCTCGGCCGTCGTGGACCCGGCCGAGCGCGGTGGGGGCATCGGCGCCGCGCTGATTGAGCGGATACTGGACGTCGCGCGAGAACACCGCCTTCGCGCGGTCTATCTGCTCACGACGACCGCGGAGCAATGGTTCCCGCGCTTCGGCTTCGGCCGCGTCGAGCGCGCGGATGTCCCCGGCGCCGTCCAGGCCTCGCTCGAGTTCCGCGAAGCCTGCCCTGCTTCTGCCGTGGTGATGATGCGACAGATGAGCAAGGTGGGTTGACAGGCCCGACCTCCGCCCGTAAGTCAGTCGGACCCAACTCGCGGAGATACCATGCGGCCCACCCTCGGCTTCGTTTTTCTGCTCGGCGCGCTGTCCGCCTGCGACGCCGCACCCACCGACCCGGCCGCCGTGGAGCTCTCCGGCACGACCGCGTCGCTCAAGACCGTGACGACGACCACGAACGTGAAGACCCCGTTCGACCTCGACATCTTCATCCCGTGCGCGAACGGCGGGGCGGGGGAGTTCGTGGATCTGAGCGGCCGGCTGCACAGCACGTTTCACGTCACCGTTCACCCCGACGGCAGCTTCACCATGAAGCAGCACGATCAGCCCCAGGGCCTGGGCGGGCGGGGCGAGGAGAGCGGCGTCCTCTATCACGGGACCGGCGTCACCCAGGAGACCATCCACACCGGCCGCATCAGCCACACCGACACCTTCATCAACAACTTCAAGTTCATCGGCGCCCGCAACGCCGGCTCGTTCCGGGTCCACGAGAACTTCCACCTCACGGTCAACGGGAACGGCAGGGTGACGGTGATTGTGGATCATGTGACGGCGAGCTGTAGGTAAGACGGACGGTCAGACGGGCAGACGGTCAGGCGAACGGATGGTAATTGGTGAGCGCGCAAAGCAACTGCCGCATCCGCAACACGCACCTGACCGTCTGCCCGTCTGACCGTCTGCCCGTCTGACCGTCTGCCCGTCTGACCGTCTGCCCGTCCCTGTCGCCTTTCCCCCAACTTTGCTAACGTAGAGCCAGCCGCCCGGCTGGTCGGGCGTCCATCGAGGATCGCAGTCATGTCTGTGTTCGCCGTGCTTGCCCCGCCCGCCGTCCTGCAGCTTGCGCCGCCCTACGAGCGGTTCGAGCCCGTCCCCGACCTCGCCGCGCTCACGCCCGACGACCTGCCGAATGCTGCCGTGCTGGCGGTCGGCCTGCCGCCCCCGCACGACGCCTGGCGCGAGACCGCCGCCCTGGTGCACGAGCTTCGGGCCCGCTTCCCGGCCTCCCCCGTGGTGGTGCGCGTCGAGGGGAGGAACGAGGCCGATGACGACATCCGCCGCATGGCCGCCGAGGCCGGGGCGCGTGGCGCCATCGGCGAGGGCGACATGGTGCCCGCGCTTCGCCGCATGCTCACCGACGCCTCGGCGCTGCCGGAGCAGGTCCTCGCCTGGCTCTCGCTTCGGATCCCGTCCCTCCGCACCGACGTGCGCGAGATGGTCGGCGTGATCGTCGAGCGCTCACCCCGCTTCGGCGAGGTCGGCCCGCTGCTGGGCTCGATGGGCCGCGCCGAGCGGACGGCGCGCACCTGGTTCCGCCGCGCGGGCCTGCCTGGGCCGGGCAAGTGGCTCGCCGTGGCCCACGCGGTGCGCGCCGCGCTGCGGCTCCAAGCGGAGGAGAAGGCCCCGCTGCTCACGCTGGCGGTCGAGTGCGGCTACAGCGACCACTCGTCGCTCAGCCGTCAGAGCCTCCGCCTGTTCGGCGCGCGGCCCGGCGTCATCCGCCGGACGCTCGGCTGGGAGTGGCTGATGCACCGCTGGCTCACGCGCGCGGCGGTCTAGCCGCGGCCCGCGCACGCAGGCCGCTCTGCACATCGCCCCGGCCCGTACCGATTCCTATCGTCGAGCCACGTCGTGCGAGCTTCACACGTCAGAAGCAGTGCACCGGCTCGCGACCGGTGTTCCCGCCCCCCGGGAGCGACGAGCGAGGCCGACCGTCGTCAACCGGTCGGAAAAACGCTCAGGCCGGATCGGCCGGAGCAGGGCGGCGCGGGACCGGCCGGATGGCCGGCAGTCATCCGCGCACGCCGCAAGGAAGCGCGACGCGATTTCGGTCCGTCGCGCTTTTCCTGCGTTTCGGGG
>JAICJD010000238.1 GCA_025928645.1 Gemmatimonadales bacterium | reverse complement strand
GCGAGTTGCTCGTGGACCGCGTCGGCCTCCACGTGCTCGTCGTAGAACACCGTCGTCCGCTCGTCGAAACCCAGCCGGCGCAGCCCGGCGGAGTACCGGCGGCTCGGCTCGCTCGAGGTCATCTCCACCGCGGTGAGGTGCCCCACGGCGGCGGCCCGCCAGCGCCGGTGCAGCCCGAACAACGACATCGTGTTGACCGACGCGAAGGCGACCGCTGGGGCGACGTTCCACAGCCCGCCGTAGCCGGCGTCGAGGCCGAGATCGTGCAGCATGCCGGCGAACAGCTCGCTGTGCATGCGCTCGGGGGCGCCGCCGCCGTACTCGTCGGCCTGGATCTCGACCATGGCCGCCTTCGTCCGCCCGGCGAGCCGGGGGATGGCGAAGGTGTGTGGATCGCCCTCCTTGAGGTGGTAGACCGAGCGGAGCGTGAGGTACTCCCGCCACTGCTCGAGGGTGCCCCGCTTGGCGAGGTGGGCCGACAGCGACGGGCCGTCGTCGGCGGCGATCAGGTCGGTCAGCTGCCGGTCCATCGGTTCGCCGGTCACCTCGATGCTCCCGGCCAGCCGGCGCAGCTCGGCGGTGTGCGCCGACTCCAGCACCGCGCGGAGCTCCAGCAGGGACGGCGCCCACTCCCACCCGTCGTCGACGCCGTCGAAACCGCGGTAGTGCAGCTCGTAGGCGACGGCGAGGGCGAGTTGCAGGTCGTCGTCGGTCATCGGCTCGGCGGTGGTCGCCGCGCTGTGGGCGAGATCGAGGGTGCCCGGCGAGAGCTCGCTCCGGGCGGTCAGGTCGTCACAGAGGGCGGCACTGAGCGGTCCGCGCGTTTCGGGCAGCTGCATGGTCGGGACATGCCCGGGAACGCGGCGTTCGATGCGCCGTGACACCGGTCACGCCGGATGGGGTGAACGTTCCTGCGGTTGATTCGGTTCCGGAGCGGGAACACACGCGCAGCAGTTCCCCCAGCCGAGCCCAGGAGACGATCAATGACGACGACTCACGAGGCGCCCACCTCTGGAGCCATCCGAAGCCTCATACCCGCACGGATCGACCGGCTGCCCTGGTCGCCGTTCCACACCCGGATGGTCGTCGCCCTGGGCGTGGCCTGGGTTCTCGACGGCCTGGAGATCACCGTCGCCAGCTCGGTGACGGCGGTCCTGACCGACCCCAAGACGCTGCACCTGACCTCGTCGCACGCCGGCCTGATCGCGACGGTCTACCTCATCGGTGAGGTCATCGGCGCGCTGTTCTTCGGCCACCTGTCGGACAAGCTGGGTCGGCGCAACCTGTTCATGATCACGCTGGGCGTGTACCTGGTCGGCAGCGGGCTGACCGCGCTCACCTTCGGTGCTGGTCCCGGGTGGATCGCCTGGTTGTACTTCACCCGGATCGTGGCGGGCATGGGCATCGGCGGCGAGTACGCGGCGATCAACTCCGCGATCGACGAGCTCATCCCTGCGCGGTTCCGCGGTCGCGTCGACATCGCCGTCAACGGCACGTACTGGGGCGGCGCGATCATCGGCACGCTGGGCAGCCTGCTGTTCCTCAACGTCCTGTCCATCACGATCGGCTGGCGGGTCGCCTTCCTGCTCGGCCCGGTGCTGGGCCTGGTGATCCTCTTCGTCCGGCGGAACCTGCCGGAGAGCCCGCGCTGGCAGGTCATGCACGGCCGGGAGCAGCAGGCCGAGGAGTCGATCAGCTTCATCGAGCGGGAGGTCGAGGAGACCGGACGGACCCTGCCACCGGTCGACGAGAGCAAGGCCATCGAGATCACGCCGACCTCGAAGATCGGCTACTTCCAGCTGTTCCGGGTGCTGTTCCGCGACTATCCGAAGCGCGCGGTGCTCGGCGCCTCGCTCATGATCACGCAGTCCTTCCTCTACAACGCGATCTTCTTCACCTACACCCTGGTGCTGACCAACTTCTTCCACGTCTCGGAGAAGTCGGCGCCCTTCTTCCTCATCGCGTTCGCGGTCGGCAACCTGGCCGGCCCGCTCACGATCGGGCACCTGTTCGACACCTGGGGTCGCAAGAAGATGATCGCCGGCACGTACATCCTGTCCGGCATCCTGCTGGCGATCACCGCAGCACTGTTCCAAGCCGGGGTCCTCACCGCTGCGACGCAGACGGTCGCCTGGTGCGTGATCTTCTTCTTCGCCTCCGCAGGGGCCAGCGCTGCCTACCTGACGGTCAGCGAGATCTTCCCGCTGGAGGTGCGGGCGAAGGCGATCGCGCTGTTCTTCGCCATCGCGCAGTGCTTCGGCGCGCTCGGCCCGTGGATCTACGGCCACCTGATCGGCGACGGCAAGCAGACCACCCCGCTGTTCTGGGGCTACCTGCTCGGCGCCGCCGTCATGGCGGTCGGCGGGGTGATCGCCGCCTACCTGGGCGTGAACGCCGAGCGGAAGTCGCTCGAGGACGTCGCCTCGCCGCTGTCGGCCGTGCGCCGCGGCACCACGCGCGCGGAAGGGGCCGCGCAGGCCTTCTGACCCGCACCGCCACGACGCCCCGCCGGGAAGGCACGACCCCGGCGGGGCGCCGCGGTGCTTGCCAGCGATCCCCGCCGCCTGTTTCGCTCTCGGTCACCACCCACGAAGGAGCGAGGAGCGCCGATGGACTTCCTGCAACCGACGACGTGGCAGGAGGCGCTCGCGCTGCGGGCCGAGCGGCCCGACGCCCTGCCGATCGCCGGCGGCACGGACGTCATGGTCGAGATCAACTTCGACAAGCGCCGGCCGGGCGCGCTGCTGGATCTCGGCCGGGTGGCCGAGCTCCGGGAATGGACGGCGGACGGCGCAGGTGGTGGGCCGGGTGGGAGCAAACTGATCCGGCTCGGCGCGGGCGTGACCTACGCGCGGGTGATCAGCGAACTGGCCCGACCGCTGCCCGGGCTGGCGATGGCCTCGCGGACCGTCGGCTCCCCGCAGATCCGGATGCGCGGCACTGTCGGCGGCAACCTCGGCGCCGCCTCGCCGGCCGGCGACTCGCACCCGCCGCTGCTGGCCGCCGACGCGGTGGTCGAGGTGGCCTCGGCCGGGCGCGGCACCCGCGAGGTCCCGGTCGCGGAGTTCTACACCGGCGTGAAGCGCAACGCGCTGGCGCCCGACGAGCTGATCTCCGCCGTCCTGGTGCCGGTCGCGGGCGGGCCGCAGCAGTTCTGCAAGATCGGCACCCGCAACGCCATGGTCATCGCGGTGACCGCATTCGCGCTGGCCCTGCACCCCGCCCGGCGGGCGGTGGGCACCGGCATCGGCTCGGCCGCCCCCACGCCCCGGCGGGCGCCCGAGGCGGAGGCATTCCTCGCCGGGGAGCTCGAGGCCGCGGGGCTGTGGAACTCCCGGGCGGAACTGCCCGCGACCCTCGCGCAGGCCTTCGGGGAGCGGGTCGCCGCGGCGGCCGACCCGATCGACGACGTCCGCGGCACCGCCGCCTACCGCCGGCACGCGCTGGCCGTGATGGCCCGGCGGGCGGCGACCTGGGCCTGGGACGAGTACCGGAGCGACGAGCGGAAGGCGGCCTGACGCCATGCGCGTGACCACGACTGTGAACGGCACCGAGCAAGAGGTCGACGACGTCTGGCCCGGCGAGAGCCTGCTC
>JAICJD010000286.1 GCA_025928645.1 Gemmatimonadales bacterium | reverse complement strand
GGCCGCCCGGGCCGAGCCGCCGACCGGCTCCGCGGTACGGCGATCGCCGCGATCGGGGCGACAAACATTCCAGCGGGCCGCCGGCTTCCGCGCCCACACGCCGGAGTCGCCGTCGCGCCATCTCCTCTGCTGCGGTGCCGGGCAGCTCTCCCCTCGAGCCCGAGACTTTCCCGCCACGCCGGCGGTTTCCCTCCGCGCCGACAATTTTCCCGGCCGCGCCGGCGCTCTTCGTGTATGCCGGCAGCTGCCTGCCGTCCTGCCACCCGGTTTCCCGCCCTGCAGGCAACTTTTCCTCCGGGGCCGCCGACTTTTCCCGCCCGAGCCATCGAGTCCCCCGCCGGCGCCATCGAGTCTCCCGCGCCGAGATCGTCCGAGATGTCCTCGCCAGAGGACGGTGCAGCGTCCTATAGACACGCGGCGAGACGCTTCGTGGGGCTCGCACCAGCGAGGGCAGGACTATCCGGGGCTCGGTGCGGGAGCGCGTATCCTCATCGCGCTGGCCGCGTTCCGCGACCCGGCGCGACGCGACGAAGACGCGCCCTCGTGCGTCCTTCTTCGTTCGCGCAGCGGATGGCACGCTCGATGCTTCTTCCCCGCGCGGTCGCGTCGAGGCCCACGGGAGCACGCGACCCTCTGCAGTCGTTCGCGGGAAACCAGAGCGCCGCTGGATGCCGGGGCCGCCGGTGAGCGCAAATGCGGGAGATGGTATGAACGGCGATGTTCGCAGGACCTTCGAGATGGTCGGCCGCACGGTGGACTTCAGTGTCGAGCGGCCGGACACCGACCCGGGCCACAGCGTTTCCGTCTCGCGGCTCAAGGAGATCGAGGCGGAGATGGAGACGGCTGCCACCGCGCAGCGAGCCGGGTTGATCGACGCGCACACCGGCGCGGAGGAGAAGCGGCGGCTTCGGCGGGAGATGCTGGCCGGACCGATCGCGCACGTGTCGGAGATCTGCGGCCTGGCGGCCAAGGATCACCCGGAGCTGGCCGGCCGATGCCACTACCAGCCCGACGGCCCCACCTATCTCGCCCACCGCACCGCCGCTCGTGGCCTGCAGGCCGAGGCCGTCACCCACAAGGCGGAGCTGGCGCCGTACGGCCTGTCCGACGCGGTCCTCGAGGTGTTCGGGCACCTGCTCGACCAGTTCGACGCGGCGGTCAAGCTCGGCACCGACGGCCGCGCGGCGCACATGGGCGCCACCCGGTTGCTCGAGACGCTGGCGCGCGAGGCCGGCCAAACCGTCCGTGCGATGGATGCGCGGAACCGGTACCGGTTCAAGGACGACGAGCGGGCGCTGGGCGCGTGGATCAGCGCCAGCACAGTCGCCGCGCGGCGATCCGGGTCGCCGGAGGAGTCGCCGGCGGCGCCCGTCCCCTCGCCAGCAACGGGCCAGACCGGTGGCGCGTCGGGTGGCACGGGCGGCGCGCAGGGCGGTCCGCAGGGCAAGACGCCGGAAGCGGGCGGCGACGTGAGGCCCGCCGCGTGACCCGGGCGCGACCAGCCCGGTGCAGGGCACGCTGAGCCGCCGCTGGGAGTCCGGACTCTCGGCGGCGGTTTGGCGTTCGGGAGCCGGTGTGGCAGCAGCCGCCTCTCGCCTACCCCCCGAACCGCTCGAACCGATACGCGAGCTCCGGCCCGCCCTTCCCTTCATACGCGAGCTGCGCTACCAGCAGCGCGAACGGCTCCGCGTAGCGGGCCACCTTCAATGGCCCGGCGTCCACCGGCTCGAACCCCACCTCGCGGATGAGCCGAGCCGCCGTCCGCTTCGCCTCCGCGCTGTCGCCGCAGTAGACCAGACTGGGACGCCGGGCTCGGCGCCTGGCCGCGAACACGTCGAACAGCACCTCGCTCGGCACCGTGTTGAAGGCGGCGACCAGCCTGGCCCGCGGGATCCTC
>JAICJD010000190.1 GCA_025928645.1 Gemmatimonadales bacterium | reverse complement strand
CCGGCCACGCGCGGGTGGGTGAGCCGCACCTCGACCTCGAGGTTCTGCGCCGCGAGCGCGACCAGGCCTTCGATCTCGCCGGCGAAGATGCCGGCCATCTGATCGTTCGACTCGACGTACCAGTAGTTCCCCGCGCCCGCGGTGGCCATGGACTCGAGCAGGTCCTCGTTGTAGTGCGCGCCGAACCCGATGCAGGTGGTGCTCACGCGCGCCTCGGCGGCGTGGTGCGCGAGGCCGATCAGCCGGGTGGGCTCCACGATGCCGGCGTTGGCCTGGCCGTCGGTGAGCAGCACGACGCGGTTGGTGCCTTCCACCGACCCCTGCTGCACCAGTTTCCGGCCCTTGAGCCACCCGCCGGAGAGGTTGGTCGAGCCGCCGGAGCGGACTCGGCCGATCGCCTCCTCCGCGGCCGGCGTGCCGCCCGGGGCGGGGCCGAAGATCGTGTCCACCTGGTCGTCGAACACGACGACCGAGAGGCGATCCTGCCGGGTCAGGAACGCGGCGAAGCGCTGCGCGGCTGCCTTGGCGGCCTCGAGCGGCGAGCCCTCCATGGAGCCGGAGCGGTCGAGCACGAGGGCGACGTTGATCGGAGCCCGGCGGACGGGGGCGCCGCCGTCCAGGGTCACGAGCAGGCCGACCTGGTGGGCATTCTGGGTGGTCAGGAAGCGGGTGGACAGACGGACGTCGGTGTTCATGGGGGCTCCGGGGTGCTGGCGTGGTCATGGCGCTCGGGGACCAATCTCGCGGAGGGGTGTGACAGCCCTTCATCCCGAGCGGAGCGAGCGACCTTGCCAGGCCGAGTTCGAGCCATTCCCAAGGAAGGTGCCTCGCTCCGCTCGGGATGAAGTACCTCGAGATGCGGCGACGACTACCCTCCGAACCGCCCATCCAGCCGCCCGTCCGTCGCGATGTCCAGCTCGACCAGTGTGTCGAACTCGTCCCGACCGTGCCAGCCGACGCCGGCGGCGCGCCTCGTGACCGTTCCGAAGAGCTGATCCTGCAGCCAGGCCCCTAACGGCCAGAGCACGAACATCGTGAACAGGATGAGAAAGCCTATGAGCATGTACCCCTCCTAGGTCGGCTACGGCTTCGCCGCGGACCAATTGCCGGTGAGCACGAAGCCGTCATGGTTGGAAGGCGATCTTCACGGGCACCGCGGAGTTGGTGGTCGTCCCGTCGCCCAACTGGCCGTACTCGTTATTGCCCCAGCAATACGCCGCGCCGGTCGAGGTCACGCCGCAGGTCGAGAGCTCACCGGCCTTTAGGTAGGCGAACTGTATCCCGCCGGCGACGGCGACCGGGCTGCTGCTCGACGTGGTGGTGCCATCGCCCAGCTCGCCGTAGGTGTCGTCGCCCCAGCAGAAGGCCGCTCCGTTCGTATCGAGCGCGCAGGTATGGCGCAGGCCGGCCGTGACTGCCGCGAAGGCGTGACCGCCCGCGACCACGACCGGCGACGCGTGACTGGCCGTGGTCCCGTCGCCAAGCTGGCCATTCTCGTTGAGGCCCCAGCACAGGGTGGGCCCGCCGGCGGCGATGGCGCACGAGTGGTCGTACCCAGCGGCCACGAACGGCCCCGGTGGCAGCGGAAAGTCCGGGTCGGGACTGTGGAAGATCACGAGCGGATCGGTGCGGAAGGCGCCCGGAACGGCCACCGGCGTCGAGGAGCTCGCGGTCGATCCGTTGCCGAGCTGGCCGGCCACGTTGTAGCCCCAGCATCGTCCGGCGCCGTTCACGGTGATCCCGCAGGTGTGGAGGCCGCCGACACCGACCTCCTTGAACAGCTCGGTGTTGACCGGCGTCGGAGCGAACGAGGACGTGAAGTCTCCCCGTCCGAGCTGCCCTTCAGAGTTTCGCCCCCAGCACCAGACCTTCTGCACGAGGTCGACCGCGCAGGTGTGCGCCTCGCCTGCCGCCAGGTCCTGCACCAGCAACCTGACGCTGCCGACCACGACCGTGTCTCCACGAAGCGTATCGATGCTCTGAGCGGTCATCACGGCCACCGGCGCGGTGGATTGCGTCGCGACGGACCCGTTGCCCAGCCGCCCGTCCGCGTTGTTCCCCCAGCACCACGCCTCGGACGCCAGCGTGAACGCGCACGCGTGGTAGAACCCGCCCGCGACCCGGCGGTACCGGTAGTCTCCGGGGATGAGCGTCGGGCTGAGCACCATGGCCGTCGAGCCGATGCCGAGTTGTCCGTCCGCGTTGTATCCCCAGCAGAGGAGCTGCTCCGTGGTCGTGATGCCGCAGGCGTGGTAGCCGCCCGCATCGATGAAGCGGAACACAATGTCGCCGGCGACCGGCTGAGCGGTGGCCGTGAACGTGACCGCCGCGAGCCCGGCAGCGGTGCCGGCCGCCGTATAGACCCCGGGCGTCGAGGGGAGAGTCCAGCTGACCATCGAACGCCCATCGCCATCGGTCGTATCCACCCCCTGGCTCAGGCTCCCCGCGCTCACGGTCCATTCGACCGGCACCCCGGGGGTCGGCCGCCCCGCCGAGTCGGCGACCGTGAGGGTCAGGGAGCCGGCCAGCGGCGAGCCGACCACGCCGCGCTGGTTGTCGCCGGCGCTGGCGGTGGCCGACGCGGGCGGGCCCGCCAGATCGAGCGGCTCGACCGAGTCCTTGCAGGCCGCCACCAGGACCGCCACCAGGGGCGCCCAGCTCAGGCGGGGGCTCACCGGGCACACCCCGTTACGGTGCCCCGGGGGGCACTGGTCGTGGACTCGCCGGTGATCACGTCTCCGATGCCGAACCACTCGCTGGTCTTGGCGTAAACCCGGAGCGTGCCGGCGTCGGTGGTCTTGCCGACGGTCCAGCACGAGCGCGCGGCGTCGCCCAGGTCGTAGGTCGTGTTCCCACGGCCCGAGATCGAGCCGTAGGCGTCGACGCTCCCGGCCCAGGCCGTGTCGGAGTCGACGATGAGGGTGGTGCCCCCGCAGCCCATCAGCGTGAGCACGACAAAGGTCCAGGGAGCGCGCATCGGAACTCCGCCAAACGGTGGTTGATGAGGGTGCCGTGGGAACGCGGGGAGAATAGGAGGGGCCTGTGACAGTGCGCCCCGGCACGGGCCGGGGCGCGGAGGGTACAGCCGACTGTCACGGGGGTCGGTTAGCTTGCGAAGCCACCCTTACGCCGGTTTGAGCCGTACGCCGGCGAGCTTCACCAGGTCGCCGTAGCAGCCGACGCCGAGGAGCTGGTTGCGGAGCCGCTCGGCGACGGCGCGGGTCACCGGCTCCGCGTGCGCGGCGGGGTTCCGGTGCCGGGCCACGTCGCGCATCACATAGGCAGCCTGGCGGGTGAGCCAGGTGCCGTCCCGCAGTCTGGTTTCCAGTGTCCGAGCCACCGGGCCCTCGGCGATGGCATGACCCAGCTGGCCCAGGCTGAGGCCGGCGCCCCGGGTGACGTCGCGCGGCGCTCCGTCAACGTTCACCTCGCGGACGTTGGGCGGCGCGCCCGCCAGCGCCTGTCGCACGACGAGGTTGCCCTGCACCTCGAGCGCCTTGGCCAGATCCACCACCACCGGCGTGAAGTCGAACCCGGCGTCGGACCGGTGGGTCCGGAAGATCTGCTCCGCCGTCGCGATGAAGGTGCGGGTGGTGACATCGAGCCCGTGCCACGCCTCGGCGCCGAACAGGTTCTCGCGGAGGTCGCGCTCCACCGCGCCGAGCCCGGTCCGCGACGCGTCGGCCTCGACCCAGTACTTGCCCTCCAGCAGCGCCTCCCGCACCTGGGGATCGAAGAATCGGGCCCCGTCGTCCCGCGTCACGATCAGCGGCAGGTTGACCATGCCGCCATAGAGCGAGACCGGCCGGTCGCCGTAGGCGGTGTTGTGCAGCTTTCGCAGCTCGTCGATGACGGCGACGGTGTCCTCGAGCACGAGCCGGCGGATGTCGCCCAGACGGAACCAGCAGTCGCACTGCAGATTCCGATCGGTGTAGTAGGCGGGGACGTGGGAACCCTCGTCGCGGCGGACGTCTTCCTCTGTGATCTCGTAGACGTGGCCGACGTAGAGCGAGCGGTAGTCGGTGAGGTAGAGGTGCAGCTCGCGCTCGCCGTCAGGATCGAGATCGTCGTCCATCGCGAGGATCTCGGGGAGCTGAGGGAGGCGCTCCATGCGATAGGGTGAGCGGACCTTGCCCCACCAGACGTAGACGTCCTCCTCGGGCGCCTTGCCGTCCCGGAACGCCGAGATGTTCGCGAGGAGCAGGCGCAGGTGGGCGTCCATCGCGTCGGCGGCGTAGGAGGGGTTCCAGACGCCGAGCAGGTGGCGGGCGGGCGAGCGGTCGGGCTGGGTCAGAGTGGGCGGAACAGGTCTGAGAGGCTCAGGCTGAACGGCTCACGGGCGCCGGCGGGATGCCAGACCAGGCGATCACGCTCGATGGCCGGAAAGTCGTCGGCCGGGGTCCACACCTCGACCGTGTGCTCGTCGCCATCCACGACCCAGTAGAGCGGCACGCCGGCCTCGCGGTAGCGCAGACGCTTGATGAAGCGATCGGCCTTGGTGGAGGATAGGCTCAGCACTTCGACCACGAGCAGCAGCGTCTGCATGCGGCTCCAGGTGAGCGTCCGAGCTTCGTCCGGCGGCACCACAAACACATCGGGCTGAACCAGAACGTCGGGCCCCCACGAAATGTCGGCCGGTGAAGCCAGGATGAGTCCGACCGTCTCCCGCTCGAGATATTTCCCGATCGCGAGGCTCAGCCGGTGGACGAGCACCTGGTGCCATGGGCGGGGTGCCGGCGTCACCAGCAGCTCGCCGTAGACGACCTCGTAGCGGTTGCCGTCGTCCGGCATCGCGCGTACCATGTCGGCGGTGTAGTAGAGAGGAGCGGCCATACCCATACGTTCGTCTCGGCGGCGGCGGGGGCGCAAGTAGCGAGCATGCGCAACGCTGGTTTGCCGAGGCCACCGGCGCGTCATCGATTCCCGCGGGAAGGTGCTAATTCGCCGCCCAAGGAGTCACCCTGAACGAAGTAAAGGGGGCATGAGCTGGATCATGGCCCCTTCGCTTCGCTCAGGGTGACTCGTGGAGCAGCCGCAGCCGCCGAACGATCTCCTCCCGCACCGCCGCCGGCTCAAGCACCTCTACGTCAGGCCCGTACTGGAGCACGTGCCGCACCGCCCAGTCCACATCGGCCAAGGAGTGCTCCATTGTCAGCGAGCCGTCGGCCTCGAGGGTCTTCCCTTCCCGTTCGGCGATCCAGCGCGCTACGCTGGGCGAGTACCGAACCCTGAGCGTCCCCGCCTCGTCGGCCTGAAACACCCGGCCCTCGCGGAGCACCGCCTCGAGCGAGAAGTCCTTCGGCCGCTCGTAGCGCTCGTCGAGGACCTCGACGCCCTCCACCCGATCGAGCCGGAAGAACCGGAGCCCTTCCCCACCGCAGTCGGCGACGATGTATCCCATCCCGCTCGCGAACACGATCCCGTAGGGGCACAGCATCCGGCTGGACGCCTCGTCGGCGCCCGACTTCCGGTAGGTGAGCCGGACGCGGCGCCGGGCACGGCTGGCCTGCTGCAGCCGGCGGAAGTGCTCGGGATCGCCCGTCTGGCCGGCCGAGGCGAAGCGGTAGTCGCTCTCGTGGTCGGGCGTGCCGGCGAGCACTTGCTCGAGCCGCTTCCGTGCGCGCTCGATGCCAGGGCGCTCCTCGGGCGGCCGCTCGGCCTGGAGCATGGCGAGGCCGAGCTCGAGCGCCAGCAGCTCCGGGCGGGTGAGACGCATCGGCCGGAGGAAATGATTGGTGATGACCTCGACGGTGTCGGCCTCGAGATAGATCGTGAGGCCCTCGATGAACCCGCCGGGCGTGTCGAACCGCTCGCTGATGTCGCGGATGTCGCGCAGCAGCACGTCGCGGTCCACGCCGATCCGACGGGCGATCTCCGCGAGCGAGTGCGGCTCACCGTCGCCGAGCTCGGGGATGAGGTGGAGGATGCGGCGGAGCTGGGAGGAAGCGGTCATTGAAGACGGTCAGACGGTCGGACGGTCAGACGGTCGGACCGCTCGGCGGCAGCGCGGGCGGCGTGATGGGCGAGGGTTGCGGCGGCCAGGGAAT
>JAICJD010000060.1 GCA_025928645.1 Gemmatimonadales bacterium | reverse complement strand
GGCGGTCCTCCTCATCACGCACGACCTGGGCATCGTGGCCGGCCGCGCCGACCGGGTCGCCGTGATGTACGCGGGACAGATCGTGGAGGAGGCCCCCACCGCTGAGCTGTTCGCGCACCCGTCTCACCCGTACACGCGCGGTCTCTTTGCCTCGGTGCCGCGCATCAGCGGGCCGGTTGAGCGGCTCACGCCCATCGGCGGCTCGGTGCCCTCGCCGGCCGAGTGGCCGAGCGGCTGCCGCTTCCGTCCCCGCTGCCCGCAGGCGTTCGAGAAGAGCGAGCTGCCGCCCGAGCTGCTGCCCGTGGGCCCCGGCCACCGGATGCGCTGCTGGCTGGCCGAGGAGCCGGACCGGCGATGACGGCGCCGCTGCTCCGGGTGCAGGATTTGGTCAAGCACTACACGGCGAGCGGCCTGTTCGGCGCGCGCGGGCAGCCCGTTCGCGCGGTGGACGGCGTTTCGTTCGAGGTCGGCCGGGGCGAGACACTGGGCCTGGTGGGCGAGAGCGGCTGCGGCAAGTCGTCGGTCGGGCGCACGATCCTCCGCCTGCAGGAGCCGACCGCCGGCCGCGCCGAGTTCGAGGGCGTCGATGTCTTCGCGCTCGACCGCCGGGAGCTCCGCCGGCTCCGCCGCCGCATGCAGATCATCTTCCAGGACCCCTACAGCAGCCTCAATCCGCGGATGACCGTCGGCGCCGCGGTGGCCGAAGGGATCGAGATCCACCGGCTCGCGCGCGGCGCGGAGGTCGGGCGGCGGGTGCAGCGCCTGCTCGAGGAGGTGGGGCTCGACCCGGGCTATGGGCGGCGCTATCCGCACGAGTTCAGCGGCGGCCAGCGTCAGCGCATCGGGATCGCCCGCGCGCTCGCGGTCGAGCCCAGCTTCATCGTGTGCGACGAGCCGGTCTCCGCCCTCGACGTGTCCGTGCAGGCCCAGGTGCTCAACCTGCTCGGCGATCTGCAGCGGGATCGCGGGCTGTCGTACCTGTTCATCGCGCACGACCTGGCGGTGGTGCGGCAGATCGCGCACCGCGTGGCCGTGATGTATCTCGGCCGCATCGTCGAGACCGGGCCGACCGAGGCGCTGCTCGCGGCCCCGCGGCACCCTTACACCGTGGCGCTCCTCTCCGCCGTGCCCGAGCCGGACCCGGGCCGGCGGCGCTCCCGCATCGTGCTGGGCGGCGACCTGCCGAGCCCGTCGAATCCGCCGTCGGGGTGTCCGTTCCACACGCGCTGTTTCCACCCCGCCCGGAACGAGCGTTGCCGAACCGAGGTGCCGATGCTCAGGCCGGTGGGCGCCACCCTGGCCGCCTGCCACTATGCGGAAACCACTCCTCTTCCGGGCGCCAGTGCCGCCTGACTATCCAGTGACAGATTGCCCTCCGGCCCGGTGAGTGCCATCACTGCCGGCGAGGGGCCATACGCGCCATCCTTCGAGGCGGGTTGCACCCTGACATAGAGGACAACATGCCTGACAACAAAGACATGGCCACCGAGGGCGCGAAGGAACAGCTCAAGGGCGCGGCCAAGCAGGTCGAAGGACGCGTGCGCAGCACCGTGGGCGCGGCGACGGACGATACGGGCGAGCAGGTGAAGGGAAAGGCGCAGGAGATCAAGGGCAAAGTGCAGCAGGGGATCGGCAAGGCAAAGCAGCGCCATGATCCCGAGCCGGGCGTCGACGGCGAGTAGCAGGCCGCCGGCCGACGGGGGAGTAGTGCGCGGAGGTCGCGGGCATCAAGCCGGCGACCTCCGTCGTCCTCGGGATGACCGTCGTCGTGCCGACGTTCAGCCGGTCAGCTTGGGGCCCAGGACGGCCACTCCGCGCAGGGCGCTGCCCGCCTGATTTATTTCTCAACCTTCTCGCCTTCCGCTCAAGCCCTACGGCTTCATCAACGTCCGAGGAGGCGTGACAGGCGCTGCAGGGCCCGTCGGCGCAGTTGGCACACCCGCGATTCCGTCACCCCGAGAACCGAAGCCGCCTGCTTGAGCGTCAGCTCTTCGTAGTAGCACAGCACCAACACGTCCCGCTCGCGCTGTGGCAAGTCGGCGAGGGCCGCGCGTACGCGCGCCCGCTCCTCGTTCGCCAGCAAGCGTTGGTCCGGCAACTGGTCCTCTGAAGCGGCCGGCTCGCGCGAACTGATCGTCGGCGCGCCCGCGAACTTCCAGCCCGTCTGCGCGGGAAGGGTGTCCGGCGGCGAGAGGTCAAGTTCGTCACACCACCGCCAGTATTCGGCGAGTCCCAGGCCGAGCTCGCGCGCTACTTCGGTTGGAGTCGGCAATCGAGTCAGGTTGGCCTGAAGACGCGCGCGAGTGGCGGCGAGCTGTTGGGCTCGGCGGCGACTGGATCTCGGGAGCCAGTCGCGGCCGCGAAGATCATCGAGTATCGCTCCGCGGATCCTGCCCACCGCATAGGTCGTGAAGGCGAATCCGCGCGCAGGGTCAAAGCCCTCGATTGCCGCCAGTAATCCGAGCGCGCCGGCGCTCACGAGCTCATCATACTCGACCCAGGTCTTCTTCCGTATGGGAGCCGCCACAAAGTGCACCAGTCGGACGTACTGCTGGAGAAGCTCCGCGCGTGCGTTTGCGTCCGAGGTGTCCCGGTAAGACTGCCACAGCAAGGCCAGTGGGGGTCCTCCGGCCGAGGACGGCTGCGGGACGCCAACATTGGAGACTTCTACCGGCCTTGCTGGGGCGGCCATGATCGCTCGCTATTGAGGTGACACATAGCTGTAGGGCAGGCCATGTGCCACACGCCGACGTCCTGGGGCCGGAGGCGGTCCTGCACGAGCAAGAGTTCCACAGCGCCTTCTGGGATGGTGAGTTGGAGAGGCCGACGAAGCTAAGAGGGGGCCGAGCGGGTGGCGGGGAAACCGAGGTGCAGGTGGGTCGGAAGTTCCGGAGAGCGGATCGTATTTCCGGTCGACCGGCAGGATCTACCGGCGGATGCGGTTACAGGGAGAGGGCGGCCGCCCTGGCGCCGACGCTGCACTGGGCCGCTGGATCCTCCACAAAGACGAGGGCCTCGCGGCGATCCACGACGGCAGCCAAGGCCTCCCAGTCGGATGCCCCGATGGCAGTGCCCACGAGTGTCTTCATGTGCTGCACCGCGCGATCGGGAGGCATGGACTCGCGATACGGGCGAGTCGTGGTCAGGGCGTCGTAGATCTCCGCCACGCCGATTACCCGTGCGCCCCAGGGGGAGGCGTGGTCCTTGAGGTGATCCGGGTAGCCCTCGCCATCCCAGCGCTCGTGGTGATGACGCACGAAGGTCACAATCGGGCCCAGCCCGGGGAGAGGCGCGAGAATCTGCGAACCGAGCGTAGCATGCGCGCGCACCTGCTCGAACTCCTCCGGAGTGAGCGGGCCTTCTTTGGACAAAATGCGATCGGCAACGCCGACCATCCCGATATCATGGAGTCGGCCGGCCAGTCGCACCTGCTCAATCTCGACGTCACTGTGACCAAGCTGCGCGGCAAGCGACGCCGCGGTCTGGGCCACTCGCACCGAGTGCCCCGCGAGCCATAGGTCCTTCGCCTCGACGACGCAGACCAGCGACTCCATGGCAGCCAGCCCGACGCGGTCACGTTGCTGCCGCTCCTGCCGTAGCTCGATCGTGAGCGCGGCTACCTCGGCTCTCAGCGATTGCTCCACCGCCCGCTCGCGCGCCCGCGACGCCTGGCGGTCTATCGCTGTCTCGACCGCAACGACGATGTCCTCGGGCCGCGTGTCCGCCCGGAGGTAATCCATCGCGCCAGCCCGCAGGGCCGCGGTAGCAGCAACGAGACTCGGGTACTCCGAGAGCAGCACAATGGCCGCCTCGGATTCGCCTTGGATCAGGTCGGCAATAAGCCCGCCCGTGGCGGTGCCGGCCAACCCGGCGTCGGTCGGCCCGGCCCCGGCCAGGGCCGCGTCGGCCAAAACGCAGATGACCTTCCACCGGGCGAGCGCGTGCACGGCTTCTTCGCTACTTTCCGCAAGCAGGATGTCGTAACCCCGGCGCTCCAGGGCGGCGGTGACCTGGGAGCGGCACGCAGCGGCTCCCACTGCCAGGACTTGTCGGTTCACGTGCTGGTTCATCCGTCACCCTCCTTGTGAATACCGGGTAGTATCGTCCCGCAGAGCCGATTCCTGGAGGGGCTGGGCGACCGCGGTCAGGATGCCCGGGGAGGGACCGGCAGCTTGAGCTTGTTCCGCAAGGTCCGCTCGCTGATGCCGAGCAGCCGGGCGGCCTTGGAACGATGCCCTCCGGTCGCTTCGAGCGCGCGGGCGATCGCCCGCCGCTCGAGGCTGTCCAGGTCGAAGGAACCCTCCACACCCTCGTCCGGAGCGGGCATGGCACCAGGCGGGCCGGGCACCTGGCGCCGGACCGGGTCATACGTTCGATCCTCCAGGTGACTTGAGAATGAGGCGGGCAGGAGTTCTCGGCCTCGGGAGAGAATGATCGCGCGCTCGACCGCATTCGACAGCTCCCGCACATTGCCGGGCCAATGGTACCCCTGAAGATGGGCCAAGGTCTCGGGCGGAAGGATGGGCGGCTCGATGCCGAGGTGCTCAGTAGCGCGCTTGAGGAAGTACTGCGTCAGGGGGGGGATGTCGTCGGGTCGATCGCGCAACGCCGGCGACCGAACGCGCACGACATCGAGGCGGTAGAACAGGTCCTGACGGAACCTTCCTGCCGCTACCTCACGCCGGAGATCGCGGTTGGTCGTCGCAACAAGCCGGACGTCCACCTTGATCGTCCGGCCCCCGCCTACCCGCTCGAACTCCTGTTCCTGAATGACTCGCAGCAGCTTTGCCTGCAGGTCGAGCCGCATCTCCGAGATCTCGTCGAGCAGCAATGTCCCGCCGTGGGCACGTTCGAAGGCTCCGGCCGTGCGAACGGTTGCCCCCGTGAAGGCTCCTTTTTCGTGGCCGAACAAGGCGCTCTCGACCAGCCCCTCCGGGAGAGCAGCGCAGTTGAGCGACACGAACGGACCGTCGGCGCGTCCGCTCCGGTCGTGCAGTGCGCGCGCTATCAGCTCCTTCCCAGTCCCGGACTCTCCTTCAACCAGCACGGTGGCCCTTGTAGGAGCGACGGAATCCACGATCTCCATCAGCTGCCGCCAAGGCTGGCTGATTCCAATGAGTGCCCGGGACGAGCGGACCCGGAGGAGCTCGCGCCGAAAGCGTTCGTTCTCGCGGCGCAGCCTGACAAACTCCAGCGCCTGCGTCACGGCGATCTCAAGCATCTCCGGAGTGACCGGCTTGGTGAGATAGTCGACTGCACCGCCCTTAATCGAGGCGACCGCGTGCTCCACGCTGGAATACCCGGTCATGAGAATGACGGGGATGCGATAGCCTTGAGCCGCGAGCAGCCGGACCAGATCGAGACCGGTCTGCTCCGGCATCTGGTAGTCCGCGACAATCAGGTCGAACGGCGACTCGGCCACAGCTCGGAGCGCCTCGCTAGCGCTGGCGACTGCGCGGCAGATATGGCCGAGCCGCTGGAGTGCACGCCCGACCACAGCTTGAATCGCCGGTTCGTCGTCGAC
The DNA here is from genome assembly GCA_025928645.1 of Gemmatimonadales bacterium. Classification (GTDB taxonomy): domain Bacteria; phylum Gemmatimonadota; class Gemmatimonadetes; order Gemmatimonadales; family GWC2-71-9; genus CAVVWJ01. The sequence continues at coordinate 16,230 of JAICJD010000060.1, read as the reverse complement.
ACAGAGAATCATGGCCATGGGCACCGCTTCGGCAGAGCCTCAGTTGACCGATCGCACCGGGACGTGAACATGCCCGCCCAGTCTCTGGGCGCGTGCGCGCCCCACGGTAAGGGTAATGCCCGGAGCGGTAGCCGCCAGGAGGGAGGATCAAGCACTCGTCGCGCCGACCGATACTCCAGGGTACATCACGGCGAGGCTCGGGGTGACTGATTCCAATGACGCTCACGCAGGGCAGGACGAGGACCGCGCCCACGAGCGCGTATCTCGTGCCCTCCGTCGGCTCGAAAAGCGCTATTATGAGCAGCCAGCGATCCTCGATCGGATCGCCGACGTGATCTGGCGGGCGCTGGGCTCGCTTTCCTGACGGTGCGGTCGGCCCGTCGCGACCAGCTGACCCGGCAATCTTCATGGTCGCTGCCGAAGGGTCGCATGGCCCGCGCGCGCTCTTGTTCGGTCCCTGACACCGCTCAACCCTCCGTCCGGGAGGCTTACCCGGTCGCCTGGGCGAGAAGCCACCTCGGAGATGCGGCCTCATGGGCTTCAATCGCACTAACTTAAGCGCACGTCATGAGAAATCACTTCAATCGTTTCCGGACGGTGCTCAACCTTCGTCTGCCACAACCTGCTCTTTGCGCTCGTATCCGGCGGCCTGCTGCTGGCCAGCGCCACTGCTCGCCCTTTCGGCTGTGATCTCGGCTCGAGTCCCTCCCCGCGCGCGCTCGACCGCCACGGTTTGTCGCCAATCACCGGCGGGGCGGCCAGGCTCAAAGCCGCCTCCTCTGGCGGGCGGGCGGCGGCGATGAATTCGGCCGACGCGTTCGCGACGCTGGACCTGAGGGTGGGGCGGATCATCCGCGCCGAGCCCAACGAACGGGCCCGGAAGCCCGCGCACAAGCTCTGGATCGACTTCGGGCCGCTGGGTGAGAAGACGTCGAGCGCCCAGATCCGGACGCTCTATCCGGCGGAGACGCTGGCAGGACGGCTGGTGATCGCGGCAGTGAACCTGGGGACCCGGAACATCGCCGGGTTCCAGTCCGAGGTGCTGGTGCTGGGGCTGCCGGACGCCGAGGGCAACGTGGTGCTGCTGGCCGCCGAGCGCGAGGTGCCGCTCGGCGGACGGGTGTACTAGGGCTCAGGGCTGCTCGTCTGGGACGGGGCGCACGACGAGGCCGGTCACCTCGCCGTCCCGGCGCAGGCTCCACTCGATGAGCATCGGCCGGCGCGAGGTGTCGAACGACGCGGTGCGCTGGTAGACGCTGAACGGCGCTTCCTCGTTCACCCGCTCGTCGAGCGCCTTCTTCTCGCGGCCGAGACGGGAGACGGCGCGTCCGGCGAAGCTCGCGAGGTCCGCCACGCTGCCGAAGCTCTCCCGCATCTCGGGCGAGAAGCGGTCCCACAGCTTCTGGTACTGGCTGCCGTACAGCCAGTCGGTGTACTGCCGTCCCTGCTCGAGCAGGGTGCGGGGGCGCTCATCGCCCCGCGGAGCGCAGGCGGCCACGACCGCCGCGCCGATGAGACTCCACATCCGGGTACGCATCACTCGATCCGTCCGGTCTCTCGAACCGGGCCTCCGACTGCGGGAGCCGCCATGCGGGTGTACATCTCCGTTGACATGGAAGGCGTGGCCGGGGTCGTCCACGAGGACCAGACCGATCCAATCGACCCGCGCCACGCCGCAGAGTATAACAGATTCCGCCGTCTCATGACGGCCGAAGCCAACGCGGCCGTCGAAGGTGCGCTCCTGGCGGGCGCCGAGCGCGTCCTGGTGAACGACAGCCACTGGATGATGACGAATATTCTCGCGGAAGAGTTGCACCCGGCGGCGGAGCTGCTGAGCGGCAACCCCAAGGCGCGCTCGATGGTCGAGGGCGTCGAGCTGGGCTTCGATGCGGCGATGTTCGTCGGATACCACGCCATGGCGGGAGCCGGGCCGGCCATCATCGACCACACCTACACCAGCAACGTGCATGAGGTGCGGCTCAACGGCCGCCCCGTGGGCGAGCTCGCGATCAACGCGGCGCTCGCCGGCACCTACGACGTGCCGGTGGCGCTGGTGAGCGGCGACCAGGCGCTCGCCGCGGAGGCTCGGGCGCTGCTCGGGCCCGCGGTCGAAGCCATCGTGGTGAAGCACGCGGTCGGCAGGTTCGCGGCCCGGAGCGTGGCGCCGGTCGAGGCCTGCCGGCGCATCCGGGAAGGCGCCGCCGCGGCGCTCCGGCGACCCCACGACCCGCTCCGGCTCGCTTCCCCCGTCCGGCTCGAGGTGGAATTCGCGCTGACTCAGATGGCCGACATGGCCGAGCTCGCGCCGGGCTCGGTGCGCACCGGCGGCCGCACGGTGGCGTTCGCCCATGACGACTACCGCGCGGTGTTCCGGGCCTGGCGGGCGCTGTACAATCTGGCGAGTGTGACGTAAGGGCGCTGAGTGGTGAGCGGGACGGGCGCACCGCCTTCATCCCGAGCGCAGCGCGGGACGTCGCCGGGGAATGGCTCGAACCACTCCGGACAAGATCCCTCGCTGCGCTCGGGATGAAAGTTCCTTGCGGGGGCCAGTCCCGCCTATCGCCTGCCGCCGACCGCTCTCTCCAGCTCGACCTCCGCCTTCAGCGCCGCCAGGTCGCGGCCGACGGTGGCGACGGCGAGCACGCGGCCCTCGCGATGGTAGCGCACGGTGCAGTCCTGGGCCGCCGGGTCGCCCTCGACCTCGATCCGATCCCACCGCTCCGCGTGGCCTACGTAGTTGATGGCCATGCTGTAGTGCGCGCTCCAGAAGAAGGGCACCGCGTCGAACGGCCCGCCCAGGCCAAGAATGCCTCGCGCGGCCGCCTGCCCCTGGCGCTCCGCCACGACCCAGTGCTCGACCCGGATCCGCTCGCCGGTGTGTGGATCGGGCCAGCGCGCGATGTCTCCTGCCGCGAAGATCCCGGGCGCGCTGGTCTCGAGCCGCTCGTTCACCAGCACCCCCCGATCGAGCGTCAGCCCCGCCGCCTCGGCAAGCTGGAGATTGGGACGCACGCCGATGCCCGCGACCACCAGGTCGGCAGGCATCGTCTCGCCATTGTCGAGCGTGACCCCGCCGTTCACGACCCGTGCGGGCTTGCGCCCGAGATGAAACCGCACGCCCTGCTCCTCGTGCACGCGGCGAACCATGTCGCCCAGCTCGGGCCCGAGCACCCGCTCGAGCGGGCGGGCGTCGGGAGCGACCACCTGCACGTCCATCTTCCGGGCCCGAAGCGAGGCCGCGACCTCGAGTCCGATGAAGCTCGCGCCGAGCACGACCGCCCGGCCGCCCTCGCGCGCGGCGCCCGCGATACGGCGGCTGTCCGCCAGCGTCCGGAGGTAGTGAACCTCGCTGCCGCCGCCCGCGACCTCGGCGGAGAGCCGGACCGGGGTGGCGCCGGTGGCGAGGAGCAGCGCGCCGTACGGCAGCTCGCCGCCGTCTTCGAGTCGAACCCGGCGCCCGCGCGGATCCAGCGACGCCACTCGAGCGCCGTGCCTGAGCTCGATGCCCATGTCCTGGTAGAATTCCGGCGGGTGGAGCGGGATCCACTCTTCGGGCGCGTTCCCGGCGAGGTAATCCTTCGACAGGTTGGGCCGGTCGTACGGCGCGTCCCGGTCGGGATCGAGGATGATGATCGGCCCCGCGTAGCCTTCGCGCCGGAGCGTCTCCGCCGCCATGTTGCCGGCCGCGCCGCCGCCCACGATCACCACGCTCTCGGGGCCTTTCACCCGCCGGAGACCCGTCCTCGTCGTGGTGCGCCGTGCGGTCACCCGCACGATCCCGTCACGCACCTCGACGTCATACGCCGGAAGATCGTTGAGCGCCGGCGGCCGGAGCGGCTCGCCGGTGCGGAGGTCGAAGCACGCGTGGTGCCAGGGGCAGCGTACGGTGTCGCCGACCATGAGACCTTCGGCGAGCGGGCCGCTGTAGTGACTGCACCTCGCGCCGATGGCGAACCACTCTTGGCCGCGACGCGCGAGCAGCACCTCGTCGTCGTCCACCCGCCCCGCCAGCAACGCACCATCCGCCACGTCCGCGGCCCGGATGCCCGCCTTGAGATCCGGACCCGATGGGCCCTCCTGCTCGGATGCCATCCCGTCTCTCCTGTCGAGGTCACAGGAACAGTAATCGCCCCCGGCGGTCCAGCCGGCGTTGGTCCGCGGCCCTGGACCGATCCTCGGCCGCCGGTATGTTACCGGGTTGTCCGGCGAGCCGCGGCTGCCGCGACCACGTCCCCGCTTCTCCAGCGCCTGGCATCCCGCACGCCTTCCGACCCGGAAGAGAGAGCGCCCATGATCGAGATCCGCGCGAGGGAGTCCGACACCGTCCTCCTGCGCCTGCCGGCGGACAGCCTGGCGGGCGCCTGCTTCGCGGGGCTCGCGCTCCCGGCGGCGGACCTGGCCGGCGCCGACCTCAGCGGCGCGGACTTCCGGGGCGCGGATCTCTGCAGGGCCCGGCTGGCCGGCGCGGATCTGCGGGGAGCGCGGCTCGACGGGACCGACCTCACCTCCGCCGACCTCACCGGAGCCGACCTTTCGGGGGCCCACCTCGGCGACGCCCTGCTGCTCGCGGCGACGCTGGTCCGGACTCGCCTGGCGCGCGTGGATGCGCTCCGGGCCACCTTCGAGTTCGCCACCTTCCGCGACGTCGCGGCCGAGAGCGGCTCGTTCGTTCGGAGCGACTTCAGCCACACCACGCTCGCGGACTGCGACTTCTCGGGCGCCGATTTCTCGGCCGCGGTGCTCAGCCATTCCACATGGCAGCGGTGCAGCCTCGCGTACGCGACGCTGGCGATGGCCGTGCTCGACGGCACCTGCCTCGCGGACATCGACCTGCGCCATTCGGAGCTCTCGCGCGCGTTCTTCGCCGCCCCCACGCTCGAGGGTGCGGACCTCACCGGTGCGACGCTCGGCCGAACGGTGCTCGCGGCCTGTCTCGATCTCGCCCGCGCACGCGGGCTCGAGGCAGTGGTCCACCACGCGCACTCGTGTCTCGATCTGGCCACGCTGCGCGCGGGGCTGGCCTCACTGCCGGAGCGGTTTCTTGAGGGTGCGGGAGTCGAGCAGGGTGAGATCGAGGCGCTGCGTGCGGCGGCGGGGGCTCTGATCCACTGAGCCGGGCGCGTCCGCGCCGGCTCATCCGCCCGGCGCGGCGACGCAGCCGATGGGCGCGCGGGGCGCGCGGGCCAGCGCGATCGTCCAGCGGCGCGGCTTTTCGAACTGCCGGCGCCAGTGCTCGGAGAGCCGCGCCGCCGCCGTGCACCCGGCCGAACCCAGCCGGGGCACGCCGCGGTGCAGCGCGGGCAACGCGTCGGCGCTAAGCGATTCCGCGTAGGCCGCATCGAACGGCCGCCCCCGCTCGGCGCGCTCCAGGTTCACCCCGGCGATGAGCGCATCCGGGTTCGCGAGGTCGAGTGCCGCCAGCACGAGCCAGCCCGCCACGAGCGCGCCGGTCCCGAAGCGCTCGCGGCGCCCCCGCAGCACCGTCGCCCCCAGCCAGCCGAAGACCAGCACCAGCCAGCCCATGAACGCGGTCGTGTAGAAGCGCTGCTCCGTCAGGCCGAACTGCGCCGTGTAGAGCCGCATGCGATAGAGCGCCGACGCCAGCATGATGTCGAGCAGCACGAGCATGAGGAGCGCCAGGCCGCGGAACGCGCGGACCCTGGTCCGGCCGCGCTGGTCGAACGACCAGTCGGCGAGCAGCAGGAGCGGCAGCGCGAGCGCCGCGACGGTTACCAGCTCGAAGAAGCCGCGGCGGGCGTATTCGGCCCAGGTGAGGCCGGTGATCGCCTGCACCTGCGCCGCGCCGCCGAACAGGTAGCGGAACTGGACCGCGACGAAGGCGAGGAACAGCAGGTCAACCACCGCGAGCACGACGCCGACCTGGCCCAGACCGAGCGTGCGGCGGTGCCCGGCGGCCGGCTCCGCCGTGTCGCTGCGGCCGATCTCGCGCAGCACGCCGGCGGCGAGCCACGCGCACAGCAGGATCGTGCCCGCGTGCTGGGCCACCGTGCCGACGTCGAAGACGAACGCGCGCTGCACCAGCCGGTCGAAGACCGGATCGGCCTGCATCAGCAGCCCGCCGAAGATCGCCGCGACCGGCACCGCGGCCGCGAGCCCGATCGCCGCGCCGCCCGCCTCGCGCGCGCGGCCGCTCACGGGGATGGCGCGCCAGTCCACGTCGGCCAGGGCGAGCGTCGGCGCGCCGGCCACCGCGGCGACCGCCATCTCGACCGACCCGCGGGCGTAGTCGCCGAGACCCGCCCGGCGCGGCCCCACGGCCCGGAGCCGGGGCGAGGCGAGCAGGCCGATCGTGGCGATGCCGAGCAGGTTGAGGACATACAGCGCCTCGGAGTCGCGCCAGATCAACGCCACGGTGAGGAGCGCGAGCGGGGCGGCGAGGAGCGCCTGCGAGGGCGCCAGGCGCACGAGGCCGGCCTGCGCGAGCGCGACGAGGATGACCTCGCCCGCCCCGAGCCAGAGCGCCGCGTTGAGCCGATCCGGCACCTCGTGCGCGAGCACGTCGGCGATGACGCCGAGCGCCAGCGCGGCGAGCAGGAACGCGAGCGCCTGCCGGGTTCGATCCGGCACGGCTCAGCCCGCGGCCGCGTCGGTCAGGCCGCCGAAGCGCCGCTCGCGCGAGCCGAATTCCCGCACCGCGCGGCCGAGCTCGTCCGGCCCGAACTCCGGCCACATGAGCGGGGTGAAGTAGAGCTCCGCGTAGGCGGCTTCCCACAGGAGAAAATCGCTCAGGCGGCGCTCGCCGCCGGTGCGGATGAGGAGATCGACCTCGGGCGCCGGCGCGCCGTGATCCACGATCGCGAGCAGCCGGGCGAACGACTCGCGCGAGGGCACCGTCTCGGGGCGGAGACATTGCGCGGCCCGGAGGATCGCGTCGCGGGAGGAGTAGTCGAGCGCGATCCTCAAGTGCAGCCGCGTGCCGCCGGCCGTGGCCCGCTGCGCGTCCTCGATGGCCTGGCGGAGCGCCGGACTGATCCTGTCCCGCCGCCCGATCACGTCGAGCCGCACGCCGTCCGCCGCGCAGCGAGGCGTCTCGATGCGGAGATACTCGCGGAACAGCCGCATGAGCCAGCCGATCTCGGTGCGCGGCCGCCGCCAGTTGTCCGCGGAGAAAGCGTAGAGCGTGAGCACGCCGACGCCCAGATCGGGCGCGGCCTCGACGATGCGTCGTACCATCGCGGCGCCGGCCCGGTGGCCCGCGGAGCGGGAGCGGCCCTGCCGGGTGGCCCAGCGGCCGTTGCCGTCCATGATGATGCCGACATGGATCGCCCTGCTTTGCTCCATAAAGTCGCTCCGCAAAAAAAGAGAAGGGGATCAGCGCTCGCGGGTGGCCCGGATCAGCGCTTCCATGTGCTCGAGGTAGCGCTCCAGCGCCCGCCGGCCCGCCGCGCTCAGGCGGTACTCGGTGCGCGGGACCCGACCCTCGAAGGTCTTGGTGCAGCTGACGTAGCCCGCCTCCTCGAGCTTCCGGGCGTGGACGCTGAGATTGCCGTCCGTGGTATCGAGCAGCCGCTTGAGCTCGTTGAAGCTGAGCGTGTCGTTCACGGCCAGCGCGCTCACGATGGCGAGCCGCATCCGCTCGTGGATGAGCCGGTCGAGCTCGAGCGGGTCGAGCGCGGCCCCGCCGCGCTCCCCGCGGAGCGGCGCGCGCCGCTGCGCCGCGGCGGCAGGAGCGTGCGGGCCGCGCTTGGGCGCGAGATTGGAATCAGCCACCATACCTCCGGGCGATGATCAGGCCGAACACGACGTGCAGCACGCCGAACCCGGCGGCCATCAGGACGTTGCCCCACGCCGCCGGGCCGAACAGCGCGACCGCGCCGAGCCCCATGAAGCAGAGACCCATGAGGGGCACGACCCGCACCGAGAAAGCGCCTCCCGTCACCACCCCGGTGCCGTAGAGCAGGAGCCAGGTCCCCGGGAGCGCGGACCAGGAGCCGCTGCGGGCCAGCGCCACCGTGAGCAACACGCCGACCGCGAGCGGCGGAAGGTAGCTCAGGACGAACCGGCGGCCGGAGTACGAGAACACCGTGGTTCCGGCTCGGCGGGCCTTGGCCGCCATGGTCCAGCCGCCCAGGGTGAGCGCCAGGACCGACGTTGCGAGCCACGTCGCCAGCCACTCGCTGCGGCTCAACCGCGTCTCCGCGACCGCCGCCGCGATCAGCGCGAGCGCCCCCATCCCTACCCCGCCCCAGCCCGGGACTGCGGTAAACGCGGTGGCCCGCTCCATGGTCTGGCGGATGAAGGTCAGGTTGTCCATGGCCCGGGCGTGGAGCGCGGGATCGTCCGGGCGCTGGATCCGCTGGGGGGAAGCCATGGTCACCAGAGTAGCGGGTCGGGTCGCTTTCATCAAGTACTTTGTATCATAAAGTAGTGCCACGGTATCGTCAACCCGCCCCGCGCCCGGGCTCAGGCGCTGTCGACCACGACCGCGGTGCCGTAGCACAGCACCTCGGTCACGCCCTGCATCAGCTCGGTCGCGTCGTAGCGGACGCCGATGATCGCGTTCGCGCCGGCCGCTTCCGCGTGCTCCACCATCATCTCGAACGCCTCGTTGCGCGTCTTCTCGCAGAGCTCCGTGAACAGCGTGATGTTCCCGCCGAGCAGAGTCTGGAGTGACCCGCCGATGGTGCCGAAGATGTTGCGCGACCGCACCGTGATGCCGCGCACCACGCCGAGCGTCTGGACGATGCGGTACCCCTCCAGCGTGAAGGCCGTCGTGGTGAGGTGGTGGTCCACTACGCCGCCCGGAGATCGGAGGTGCACTGCGGGCAGCGCGTGGCGCCGACCGGGATCGCCATGCGGCAGTACGGACAGTCCTTCGTGTTGGGCGCTTCGGCGGCGGGCGGCATCATCCGGTTGGCCGCGCGGACCAGGAGGAAGACGGCGAAGGCGACGATGATGAATGCGATCACCGTGTTGATGAAGACGCCGTAGTTGAGCGTGACGGCGCCGGCCGCGTGCGCCTCCGCGAGGGTCGAGTACGGCGGCGGCCCCTTCGGGCCATCCTTGAGGACGGCGAACAGGTTGGAGAAGTCCACGTTGCCGAGCGCGAGGCCGATCGGAGGCATGATGACGTCGTCCACCAGCGACTTCACGATCGTGCCGAACGCGCCACCCATGATGAAGCCGACCGCCAGGTCCAGAACGTTGCCGCGCATCGCGAACGCCTTGAACTCTTTCAGCATACCGGGTCCCCTTTCCCGAGTGAGGTCAGGCCTGACAAGTCCGACGGTGCAACCGAATAACCGATAGGGCAAAGCCGGGTCGCCCGCCAGGGGGCGCCGCGGGTGGCCGCGCGGGGCCGGACTACCGGGCCAGCCGGAAGAACGCGCCAAACGCGCTCCGCGCGCGCGGCGTGAGCTTGGTGCGCCGCCAGGCGTCGGCGGCCTTCCGGAAGATCTCCGCCTGCGTGGGGTACGGGTGGATGGCCGCCCCGATCGCCGCCAGGCCGAGGCCTGCGGTCATGGCGAGCACGATCTCGCCGATCATCTCGCCCGCGTGCCGCGCCACGAGCGTGGCGCCCAGGATACGGTCGCTTCCCCGGCGGACGTGCACGCGGAAGAAGCCGCACGTCTCGCCGTCGAGCACAGCGCGGTCCACCGCGTCGAGCGGGACGGTGAAGGTCTCGGGCTCGAGGCCGGCCGCCCGCGCTGCTTCCTCGTGCATACCTACCCGGGCCACTTCGGGGGTGGTGTACGTCGTCCATGGGATCACGAGCCGGCTCGCGCGGCCCCCGCCGAGGCCGTAGAACAGGGCATTGGGTACTGCGATCCGCGCTTGCGCATCGGCCGCGTGGGTGAAGCGGTGCCGCGAGCACACGTCGCCGACCGCATAGATCCGCGGGTTGGACGTGCGGAGCCGGTCGTTCACCGTGAGACCGCTCGGCGAGCAGCGCACGCCTGCCTGGTCGAGCCCCAGCCCCTCGACGGTCGGCGCGCGGCCGGCCGCCACGAGCAGCTCGTCGGCCTCGAGCGCCTCCTGCCCGGCCGCGTGCTCGAGTTCGAGTATCCGCGCGCCGCCGCGCCGCTCGGCCCGGGTTACCCTGGCGTCGCGAAGTACCCGCACGCCGTCCGCCTCCATGACGCGCTCGACCAACCGCGAGGCGTCGGCGTCGTCCCGCGGCAGGATGCGCGGCTCCGCGGTCACGAGCGTCACCCGAGACCCGAGTCGGGCGAACGCCTGGCCGAGCTCGCAGGCGACCGGGCCGCCGCCGAGCACGGTCAGCCGGCGGGGCAGCTCGGTGAGACCGAACACGGTCTCGTTGGTGAGCGCGCCGACGTCCTCGAGCCCCGCAATCGGAGGCATGACGGGCCGGGCGCCCGTGGCGATGATGGCGCGCCGGAACCGGAACGTGCGGCCGTCCACCGTCACGGCATCGCGGGCCACGAACCGGCCGTCGCCCAGGAAGACGTCCACGCCCAGCGCGCGGAACCGCGTCGCGGAATCCATCCCGCTGAGGCCCGCGCGGAGCCGCCGCATCCGCTCCATCACTTCGCCGAAGCGGCCCGCGCCCGCGACGTGCGGCCCGCCGAAGGTCGCGGCCGCGTCCGTCGCGGCGCGCCACGCGCGCGCCCCCGCGATCATGCCCTTGGAGGGGACGCAGCCGACATTGAGACAGTCGCCGCCCATGAGGTGCCGCTCGATCAGCGCCACCCGCGCGCCCAGTCCGGCCGCGACGGCCGCGCTCACCAGCCCGCCCGTGCCGGCGCCGATCACGACGAGATGGTAGCGCTCTCTGGGCGGAGGGTTCACCCAGTCGCCCGGATGCACGTTGGCGACCAGCGACTGGTTGAAGCCGTCGAACGGCTCGACTCGCACGGCCTCAACCGGCACGCGCGTCTCCCGTCGCCCGGGCGAGCGCGCGCGAGGCCGTGCGGGCGACCAGCACGGTGGCGGCGACGGTCGCCAGCAGCCCGAGCGCGAGCACGGCGTAGTAGCCCGCATCATGCCGCACGCCGGCGGCGAGCCCGGCCAGGTCGCCCGCGACCTTGCCGTAGTAGACGTAGAGAAGCGTACCGGGCACCATGCCGATGGAGGCGACCAGATAGTCGGCGAAGCGGACGCGGGTGAGCCCGAGCGCGTAGTTGAGCAGGTTGAATGGGACCAGGGGCGAGAGACGCAGCAGCAGGACGATACGCCACCCTTCGGCGCCGACGGCGCGGTCGACGGCGGCGAACCGTGGGTCGCCGGCCAGGAGGCGCTCGACCGGACCGCGCGCGGCATAGCGGCCGAGCAGAAACGCCAGCGACGCGCCGAGCGTGGCGGCCACGAGCACGAGCAGCGTGCCCCGCGCGAGGCCGAAGATGGCGCCCGCGGCCAGCGTCAGCAGCGACCCGGGCACGAAGGCCACCGTGGCGAGCGCATACCCGCCGATGAAGGCGGCCGGCCCCCAGGGGCCCAGGCCGTTCACCCAGGCGGCGAACGCGGGCACGAGCGCGGCCCCGCGCCGTCCAGCCAGCACGAGACACGCGACGACGAACACGGCGACGATGATACCGACCACGCGCCGCGGCCCCGCTCGCGCGATGCGGCTCAGGATGGCGCGGCCTCTCCTCGCAGGACCGGGTGGCCGGCCGCGCTCCACTCGGAGAAGCCTCCGCCGTAGACGCGCACGTCGTCCAGGCCGCGGGCCATGAGCAGCGAGGCGGCGATCGCGGCGCGGGCGCCGGTCTGGCAGTGCACGACGACGGGGCCGTTCGGCAGCTCGCCCAGCCGCTCGGGCAGCTCCGCGAGCGGCAGGTTCAGTGCGTCGGGCAGGTGGCCCGCCGCCCACTCGGCGCGCGAGCGCACGTCGAGCAGCGTCGCGCCGCCCCGCTCGGCGATGCCCGCGACGTCGCGCGCGTCGGCCGAGCCGGTGAACTGAAGGGGACGCCCACCCGCGGCCCAGGCGTCGATCGCGAGCGGGCCGGCGATCCCGGCGACCCGATCGAGCCCGATCCCCGCGAGCCCGCGCAGCAGGTCCGCGCTCGCCGCGCCCCGGTCGTCGACCAGGAGGTAGAACTCACGGTCGTAGGGCACGAGCGAGCCGGCCCAGGTCACGAACGACCGGTTCGCGGGCACGTTGATCGTGCCGGGAATCGCGCGCGCCGCGTACTCGCGCGCGGGCCTCGCGTCCACCACGGTGTCGCCCGTGGCCAGGGCGCTCGCGAGCGCGTCGGCGCCGACCTGCGGCGGCGGCGCGGCCTGGCCCAGCACGCGCGGTCCGTCCCGGTTGATGCGCTTCATCTCGGCGAAGTAGCGCGGCGGCTCGGGCTGTCCGGCGAGCACCGCGCGCACGAACTCGGCCTCATCGTCGATGCCGAACGCCCAGTTGAACCGGCGCTCGTACCCCAGCGTGGACTGCGGCACCGCGCCGAGCGCCTTGCCGCAGGCGGAGCCCGCGCCGTGGCCGGGCCAGATCTGCAGATAATCGGGAAGCGGCGCCAGGCGCCGCAGCGAATGGAACAGTTGCCGCGCGCCCGTCTCCATCGAGCCGGCCACGCGAGCGGCCCGCTCCAGAAGGTCGGGCCGTCCCACGTCGCCCACGAACACGAAGTCGCCCGTCAGGAGGCCCATCGGCTCGCCGGCCGAGGCCGTGTCGGTGACCAGAAACGCGATGTGCTCGGGCGTGTGGCCCGGCGTGTGAAGCACCCGGATGGCGACCCGGCCCACGCAGAAGGTGCTCTGGTCCCGCAGGAGCTCGGCGCCGGCCTCCGACGCGTAGCGGTAGCGCCAGTCCGGCCCGCCCTCGTCGGAGAGCAGCAGGCGCGCGCCGGCGCGGTGGGCCAGCTCGCGCGCGCCCGAGACGAAATCGGCATGGATGTGGGTTTCGGTGACGTGGGTGATCCGCAGGCCCTCGAGCTCGGCGGCGCGCAGATACGGGTCCACGTGCCGGTTGGGATCCACCACCAGCGCATCGCCCGTCGCCTGACAGCCGACGAGGTAGCTGGCCTGCGCGAGCTGATCGTCGTAGAAGCGTCGGAAGAGCATGCGAGCTCAGAGCGATCCGAGTGGAAGACGGAGACACGCCCGCGCGCCGCGGTGCCCGCGGGGACGAGGCTCGAGCACCAGGGTACCGCCGTGCGCCTCGGCGATCTGCCGGCTCAACACCAGTCCGATGCCGCTGCCCGAGGCCTTCGTGGTGAAGAACGGGACGAACAGATTGCCCGGATCGGGCAGGCCCGGCCCGTCGTCGTCCACGGTAATTTCGGCGACGCCGGCCACGATCCGCCAGCCGATCGTCACGCCGCCGCCGGTTTCGAGCGCGGCGTCGGCCGCGTTGTGCACGAGGTTGATCAGCAGCTGGTCGAGCTGGTCGCCGTCCGCGCTGAGCACGACCCGCGGCCCTTCCCGCACCCGCACCTCGAGCCGGGTCTCGAGCGCCGCCGCCCGGTGCACCCACTGCTCGATCCGCACCGGCGCGAGCCGGGGCGGCGGCAGGCGCGCGAGCTTCGCGTAGGCTCCCATGAACCGGCCGAGCGACTCCGAGCGCCCCTCGATGACCTGGAGGCCCGAACGCAGGTCCTGCTCCCAGTCGCCCGGGCGGGACGGGTGTTCGGCCAGGCTGCGAAGGCTTCCGGCGAGCGACTTGATCGGCGCGAGCGAGTTGTTGATCTCGTGTCCCAGCACCCGCACCAGCCGCTGCCAGGCGGAGCGCTCCTCCGCGCGGAGCACCCGGCTCAGGTCGGAGAGCACCAGCAGCCGGTGCGGCAGTCCGTCCTGGCGAAAGGTACTGCCGCGCACCTCCCAGCGCCCGGCGCCGCCGGGAAACGCCGCGTCGATGGTGCGCGGGGTCTCGCCGTCGAGGCAGGCGGCGAGGCCGAGCGCCGCGGCGTCCATGCCCACCAGCCGCTCCGAGGCCTGGCCGAGGAGGCGCTCGCCGCCGCGGTTCACCAGCCGGAGCCGTTGGGCGCTGTCGAACGCGAAGACCGCGACGTCGATCTCCTCGATGACCCGCCTGAGCAGCGCCGAGGCCTCGAGCGCGTGCAGCCGCTGCGAACGGAGCGTCTCGCTCAGCGTGTTGACCTCGAACAGGGCGAGACCCAGCCCGTCCTCGACGCTCGCGCCGCGCGCCCGGATGGAATAGTCGCCTTCCCGGAGCGCGGCCAGCAGGTTCGCGATGGTCTGGAGCGGCCGGAGCACGCGCTCGCGCACCAGCGCCGACCCGATGAGCCACGTCCCCGCCGCGACCAGGCTGCCGGTGACCTGGGTCCGCAGGCTGAAGCTCCCGAACCACAGCAGCCCCTCGGCCAGCAGCACGGCCGGCAGGCCCGACAGCAGCGCGGCCAGGAAGACCCGCGACTCGTGACCGGCCGGCCGATGCCGCCGGTCAGAGGCCATGATGCTGCAGCCGGCGGTAGAGCGCGCTGCGGCTCAGCCCCAGCGCGCGCGCCGCGTGGCTCACGTTGCCGCCGTGGCGCTCGAGCGCCTTCCGGATGAGGACGCGCTCGACCTCCTCGAGCGGCAGATCCTCGAGCCGCCCCGCGGCGCCGCCGCCCCGGAGGCCGAGGTCGGCGGCGCGCAGGGTGCCGCCCTGGGCCATGAGCACCGCGCGCTCGAGCGTGTGGTCCAGCTCGCGCACGTTGCCGGGCCACCCATGCTGCTCGAGGGCCTGGAGCGCCTCGGGCTCGAGGGCGGCGACCGGCTTCCGATATCGGGCGGCGTAGCGCTGCAGGAAATGCTCGGCCAGCGGGCGGATGTCGTCCCGCCGCTCGCGCAGCGGCGGCAGGCGGATCTCGATGGTGTTGAGCCGGAACAGCAGGTCTTCGCGGAACCGGCCGGCGCCCACTTCGGTGGCCAGGTCGGCGTTCGTAGCGGAGAGGATCCGCGCGTCCACCTTCCGCGAGCGCGACGCGCCGACCCGCTCGATCTCGCCGCTCTCGAGCACGCGAAGCAGCTTGGCTTGCTGGCGCGGCTGCAGCGTGCCGATCTCGTCGAGCAGCAGGGTCCCGCCCTCGGCCAGCTCGAACCGGCCGATCCGGTCGGTCCGCGCGTCGGTGAACGCGCCCTTCACGTGGCCGAACATCTCGCTCTCGAACAGCCCTTCCGACAGGCCCCCGAGGTTGACCGCCACGAGCGGCCGCTGCGCCCGGGGCGAGGCCGCGTGGATCCACTGCGCGACGACCTCCTTGCCCGTGCCGTGCTCGCCGGTGATGAGCACGTTCGCGTCCGACGGCGCGACCCGCTCGATCAGCTGCAGGATCGGGCGCATGGCCGCGGACTCGGCGATGAGCTCGGGCCGGCCGTCGCGCCGGAGCAGGCGGTTCTCCCCTTCCAGCCGGCGGGTGCGGCGGAGCGCGCGGCCGAGCTCGACCTGCGTGCGGAGCGTCGCGAGGAGGCGCGCGTTGTCCCACGGCTTCTCGATGAAATCGCGCGCGCCGCGCCGCATCGCTTCCACGGCCTTGTCCACGCTGCCCCACGCCGTCATGACCACGGCCGGCAGGGTGGCGTCGAGCGCCTGCAGCTCGGAGACCAGCTCGAGGCCTTCCCGGCCGGTGGTCGTGTCGCGCGCGTAGTTGAGGTCGAGCAGCACCGCGTCGAAGTCGGCGCGCTGCACCGCCGACAGCACGGCCGCGGGCGACCCCGCGGTCTCGATCGCGTAGCCCTCGCTCTTGAGCAGCAGGCGCAGCGCCTCGCGGACGTCCGGCTGGTCGTCCGCGACGAGGATGTGGGCGGCAGAGGCTGTGGGCACGGTGCTGGGGGTGGGGACGCGGGGAATCTAACCGTTCGCGGTCGGCGCGGCGCCCGGGCCCTGGAGCCTGGTCGTTCGAGGCTTGCGGGTCACTCGGGTCGCCGTGGAACGGGCGGTGGTCAACGGCACACCGGTCGGGTTCCGGGTCCCTGACAGTTCACCACGGAACCACGGAAAACACGGACAACGGCCACGGAAAACTGCATTTTGGTCGACGGCACACCGGTCGAGTTCCGTCGCATGGTTGGAAAAGCAACCACGGAGACACGGAGGGTTCCTGCGAACGGAGAGGATCCGGGACCCGGACAACATCACGTTGGTGGTGGTGGCCCCGAGTCCCGATGCGCTCCGGTTCCCGGAATCCTCCGTCCCCTCCGTGTCTCCGTGGTGACTTCATTCCCGAGGGCAGGAGCTCAACCGGTGTGCGGTTGACCAAAGGCTTTTTTCCGTGGCCCTTGTCCGTGTTTTCCGTGGTTCCGTGGTGAACTGTCAGGGACCCGGAACTCAACGGGTGTGCCGTTGACCGCCGGGCCGATCCGAGC
>JAICJD010000018.1 GCA_025928645.1 Gemmatimonadales bacterium | reverse complement strand
CCCGTCGATCCCGGCGCCGAAGTCGGAACTGGAGATGTAGCCGCCGCGCTCCATCGCCATCTGTCCCTGCATGCGGTAGTCCCACAGCGCCTCCTCCCAGTCGAGCCAGGGCGTGTGGATCTCACCGAGCTTGAAGGTCAGGGGGCTGCCGTCGGGCGTGAACGCGGCGTAGGCGTACTTGAGCCGGTAGGCGAGCGAGTTGTCGGCGTTCCGGTAGATGTCCGCGGTCACGCGGGTGCCGAGGCCGCCCGCGAACTTGCCGATCACGTTGATGTACGAGCGGGTGATATCGAAGTTGTTGGCGTGGTCGGCGGTGTCCCTGAGCTGGTAGAGATACTGCGCGTAGACCACGCCCCCGACCGTGACGCTCGGCGTCGGCGGCGGTGTGCCCTGCGCGGCGGCCGTCCGCGCGGCGGCGCCGAAGAGGACCAGCAGGCCGGCCAACTTCGCAGCAAGACGCATCTGCACCTCGTGATAGGGTGTGCCGCCTCGGGCTTCAGCAGGGGGCCGGGCGGCCCGCGCTGACGCCGTGTAAACACCCCCTGTCCCGTCACGCGCGCGCGGCGCGGATGTAACAGCCTCGTAAACCGCGTACGCTTGAGGTCCTCACGGGCCCTGGACTCGCGCGGGGGTCGTGGCGATGATCCTGCCGTGACTACCACGACCTTCACGCTGCTGGTCGCTCTCGGATCTCTGCTGGCAGGACTGCTCGGCGCACTGACGGGGCTGGGAGGCGGGGTGGTGATCGTGCCCATGCTGACCCTGCTCTTCGGCGTGGACTTCCGCTATGCGGTGGGGGCCTCGCTGGTCTCGGTCATCGCCACGTCGTCGGGGGCGGCGGCGGCGTACGTGCGGCAGGGGTTCACCAACATCCGGGTCGGGATGTTCCTCGAGGTCGCGACGACGGTCGGGGCGGTCGTCGGCGCCTCACTCGCCGGCCTCATCTCCACCAGCCTGCTCGGCGTCGTGCTCGGCCTGGTGCTGCTCTACTCGGCGTTCGTCGCGTCGCGGCCGCGCCAGGAGCACATCGTCGGTACCCGCGATCCGCTGGCGGTGCGGCTGCGGCTGGACGGGACCTACCCGTCGCTGGACGGCGAGCGCGAGTACCACGTGCAGCGCGTGCCGCTCGGCTTCGGCCTCATGTTCGGAGCCGGCGCGCTGTCGGGCCTGCTCGGCATCGGCTCGGGGGCCTTGAAGGTGCTGGCGATGGACCAGGCGATGTGCCTGCCGTTCAAGGTGTCCACCACCACGAGCAACTTCATGATCGGCGTGACCGCCGCGGCGAGCGCCGGCATCTACCTGGCGAGAGGGTACATCGACCCCGGCATCGCGATGCCGGTCATGCTCGGCGTGCTCAGCGGCTCGATGGTGGGCGCGCGGGTGCTGACCCGGACCCGCTCCGCGGCTCTCCGCGCCGTGTTCGCGCTGGTGATCGGGGTGCTCGCGATCCAGATGATCGTGCATGGCGTCGCCGGCCGGTTCTAGCCCGCCCGGGCCGCCGCACGTGTGGGCGGACGAGGCCATCGAGGCCGTGCTCGGTCATCTGCTCCGGGCCGGTGTGATCCTGGCCGCGATCGTGGTGGCCGCCGGGGGCGCGCGCTACCTGATGGAACACGGCAGCGCGCCGCCTCCGGGCCGTCTCTTTACCGGCGAGCCGGTCAACCTGCGCCAGGTGGGAGGCATCGTCGACGGCGCGGTGCATTTTCGCGGGCGGGCCATGATCATGGCCGGCCTGCTGGTGCTCATCGCTACCCCGGTGGCGCGGGTGGGCGCGTCGCTCATCGCCTTTCTCGAGCAGCGCGACCGCACCTACGCCGCGCTCACGGCCTTCGTGCTGGCGGTGCTGGCGGCGGGGTTGATGGGGTGGGCGATGTGACGGGCGGAGGCGGACGCGCGTCCGCCCGCCTACCGCCGGCTCGGCTCCTCGCTTGGCGACGGAAACAGGCAGCTCACCGTCGTGCCGCGGCCGCGCTCGCTCTCCGCCCACACCCGGCCGCCGTGCGCCTCCACCAGATGTTTGACGATGGCCAGGCCGAGGCCGGTGCCGCCCTCTGCGCGCGAGCGCGACGGGTCGGCGCGGTAGAACCGCTCGAAGATCCGCGGCAGGTGCTCGCCCGTGATGCCTGGCCCGGCGTCGATGACGCTGACCAGCACGTCGGCCTCGCTCCGGCGCGTCCGGCAGATGATGCTGCTGCCGTCCGGAGCGTAGCGCAGCGCGTTGTCCATCAGGTTGGTGAGGATCTGCCGGAGGGCGTCGAGGTCGGCGTCGACGGTGGTCGCGTCGGGCGCCACGTCGAGGGTCAGCCCGACCCGACGATGATCCGGTCGCCCGGCCAGGGCCGCCCAGCTCTCGCGCGCCGCCGCGGCCACATCCACCTCGCTCAGCGTCGGATGCCAGCGGCCCGACTCGATGCGCGAGAGGTCGAGCAGGTCGTCGACCAGCCGCTGCATCCGGTGCGCGTTGCTCAGGATCGTCCGGAGGAACCGCTCGGCCGTCGCGGGGCCGGGGGCGTCTCCCAGCAGCGTCTCCGCGTAGCCGGAGATGGAGGTGAGCGGCGTCTTGAGCTCGTGCGACACGTTGGTCACGAAGTCGCGGCGCACGGCCTCCAGCCGGCGAACCTCGGTCAGATCGTGGAGCACGAGCACCGCTCCGCCGTTCGGCAGCGGTCGCGCGTTCACCAGCAACACCCGGCTGCCCGTCTCGAGCTGACGATCCTGCACCGGCGCCCCGCGGAGCACCGCATCCACCACCTCGCGCGCCGCCTTCACGCGGAACAGCTCCGGGAGGTCCGGCAGCGCCTCGCCGGCTTCGTAACCCAGCAGTCGCCGCGCGGCAGGATTGGCGGTGACGATACGCCCGCGGCCGTCGGCCGCCACGACGCCTTCAACCATCGACTCGACCAGTGCGGCCGACTCCGCCTGCTCGCGGCGGAGCTCGTCGAACCGGTCGGCGAGCTGCCCGTGCATCGCGCGGAGTGCCTGAACCAGGCGGTCGATTTCGGGGATGCCGGAGCGGGGAAATCGCGGGGCCTCACCCGCGGCGATCCCGCCGGCCGCCGCGGCGATATCGGTGAGCGGCCGCGCCACCGAGCGGGCCGCCACCAGGGCCAGCGCCGTTCCCACGAGGAGCGCGAGCAACGCGGCCCCGGCGACGGCGCCCTGCGCGCGCCGCACGACCGCGTCCACCTGCGTCAGGTCGGCAGCGACGCGGATGGCGCCCGGGCCGCCGGGCACCGCCAGGTACATGAGGGATCGGCCGACCGTGACGCTCCGCCGGGTGGACGCGCCGGTCCGACCCTCGAGCGCGGCGCGTACTTCCGGCCGGCCGGCGTGGTTCTCGATCGGCGGGAGGGGACCGGGCGGGAAGTCGCTGTCCGCCCGCACTCGCCCCGTGCGGTCCACCAGCGTGATGCGGTGCCCGTTCGCCCGCGACAGGCGGTGCACCGCGTCGTCCCAGCCCAGCGAATCGGCGGGCAACCCCTCGCGGATGAGCCCGGCCTCATTCTCGAGCCCGTGCGCGATGTCGCCCTCGAGATCGCGGCGCAGCGACCGCTCCGCGCCCCACAGGAGCACCAGCACGACCAGGATCAGGATCGCGACGGTGCCGAGCACCAGCCGCCGGGCAAAGCTCACCGGGCGCGCGCTCCGCGCTCGCCGCTCCGGAAGCGGTAGCCGAAGCCCCGCACGGTCTCGATCAGCCTGCCTGCGTCTCCCAGCTTGGTGCGGAGCCGCTGCACGTGCATGTCCACGGTGCGGGTCTGGATGTCGGGCTGGGCTTCCCACACCGTCTCGAGCAGCTGCGGGCGGGTCTGGACCCGGCCCCGCCGCTCGACCAGCGTGAGCAGCAGCTTGTACTCGGTGGCCGTGAGGGCGACCTCCTGGCCGCCCACCGTTGCCCGGTGGGCCGAGCGGTCGATGGCGATCGGCCCGGCCGTGAGCGTGCTGCCGGCGGTCACGGGCGGCGAGGCGAGCCGGCGGAGCAGCCCCCGGACCCGGAGCGCCAGCTCCTGTGGCGAGAACGGCTTGGTCAGGTAGTCGTCGGCGCCGAGCGAGAGGCCGCGGATCCGGTCGGTCTCCTCCCGACGCGCGGTGAGCAGGATGACGCCGACGTCGCGCGTCTCCTCCCGCTTCCGCAGCTCTTCGAGCACGTCGTAGCCCGAGATACCCGGCAGCATCAGATCGAGGATCACGATGTCGGGCCGCTCGTCGCTCGCCGCCTTGAGCGCGTCCGGCCCGGTGCTGGCGGTCGAGACCCGGAACCCGGCCTTGGCGAGATGGTAGGCGACGAGGGCGGTGATGTCGGGCTCGTCATCCACCACCAGGATGCGGTGCATCATGAGGTCCTCTCCACCCGGGACTTGGTATGGGCGCGGCTCCGCTCGGCGGCGCGGTCTCGCTCGGCGCGCATCAGGGCGTCGTCCCGCGCGACCGCGTCGAGAATGGCCGAGAGCAGCCGGCCCCGCGCACCGAGGTCGCGGCGCAGCCGGTAGAGCACGAACTGGGCGATGGGGGTGTCGCGCACGACGTCGAGCCGGCGCAGCACCTGCAAGTGCCGCGAGACGGTGGGCTGCGGCAGGCCGAGGATGGCCTGGAGATCGGAGACGAAGAGCGGCGCGGCCGCGAGGCAGTTGAGGATCCGGAGCCGGGTCGGCTCGGCGACGGTGAGCAGCAGCTCGGTGGCGGAGAGGGCCGTGTCCATATGCGGGGAAACGTATATACGCCGAGACGGATGGGGAAGCGCCGCGGAGTGGCGTGAGCGGGGGGCCTCGCTCCGCTCGGGATGAAGGTGCGCACGCCCCCCGGCCGCCCGCGCGCCTGCCTGCCCGCCCGTCCGCCTGCCCGCCCGACCGCCTGATATATTCCCTCCCCAATGCTCCCCATCCTCACCGCGCTCGTCCTCGCCGCCGCTTCCTTCCAGGACACGGCGCACGTCGTCGTCGTGGCCACCGCCGACGTGCACGGGCACGCGACCGATTGGGACTATCTCGCCGATCGGCCCGGGGCCGGCGGCGTTTCCCGCGTGGCCGCGGTGGCGGACTCGCTCCGCGCGCGCTACCCCGCGCAGGTGCTGCTGGTCGACGCCGGCGACCTGCTTCAGGGCGATCCCTTCGCCACCTACTACGCCAGGGTAGCGCCCGCGCACCCGCAGCCGATCGTCGAGGCGATGAACCTCGCCGGGTACGACGCGGCCACGCCGGGAGACCACGACTTCGACTGGGGATTCGCGTTCTTCCGCCAGGCCGTCGCCGACGCCCGATTCGCCTACGTCAGCGCCAACCTGGCCGCGCCGGCGGGAGACTCGCTCCTGTTTCCCGCCTGGCGCGTCTTCCCCCGCCAGGGCGTGCGGGTCGCGGTCACGGGCCTCACGACGCCCGGCACGACGGTGTGGGACCGCGAGCAGCTCGCCGGCAAGGCGCGGCTCCGACCGATCCTGCCGGCCGCGGCGCGGGTGCTCGAGGCGATGCGGCAGGACGCGGACGTGCGGATCCTGCTGACCCATTCGGGCATGGATGGGCAGGCGTCCTACGACACGAGCGGGGTCGGCGGCGAAAACGTCGCCGCCGGCCTCGCGGACCTCCCGTCGCCGCCGGACCTCGTGGTGGTTGGACACTCGCATCGCGAGATGCGCGACTCGGTCATCCACGGCGTTCACTTCGTGCAGCCGCGCCCGTTCGGCGCCGAAGTGTCGGTGGTGCACCTCGACCTGGTCCGCGAAGCGGGCCGGTGGCGGATCCGCCGCGTACGCGCCGAGCTGGTGGACACGCGCGACGTCGCCCCGTCCGCGCTGCTGGCCCAGCGACTCGGACCGGCGCGGGACGCCGTGCGCACGTGGGTCCGGACGCCGGTCGGCCTCGCGGCCGCCCCGATGCGGGCCCGCGCGGCCCGGGTCGGGCCGGTCCCGATCGTCGACTTCGTGCAGGACGTCCTGCGACGCCGGACCGGCGCCGATCTGTCGGCGGCCTCCGCGCCGGACCTCGGCGCGGGCTTCGACGCCGACACGATCCGGGTCGCCGACGTGCTGGCGCTCTATCCCTACGACCACACGCTCCGCGCGGTCCGGCTGGGCGGGGCGCAGCTCAAGGCCTACCTGGAGTGGAGTGCGCGCTACTACCGGGTGGACCCGGCCGGCCGCGTCGGCCTCGACGATTCGGTGCCGGGATACGACTACGACGTGGTGGCGGGGGCGAGCTACGACATCGATCTGCGGCGCCCGGTCGGCGACCGGATTCAGCGTCTCAGCGTGCGCGGCCGTCCGGTCCAGCCGTCCGACAGCTTCACCATGGCGCTCAGCAGCGCGCGTCAGACCGGCGCCGGCGGCTACGAGATGGTGCGCGGCGCGCCGGTGGTCTACGACAAGGGCGAGCGGATCGTCGACCTGCTGATCGACGCGGTGAGGAGCGCGAGCCCGATCGATCCGGAACGGCTCGCCGGCACCACGAGCTGGCGCATCGTGCCCGAGGTGGCGGACCGCGCGGTGCGCGGCCTGTTCAACGTGCCGGCGCCGCCGCTCCCCGCCGGCGCGCGCGACACCGTGCTGCTTCGCGTGCTCGCCACCGGCGACCTCCACGGCCGGTTTCTCCCGGAGCCCGGCGCCCCCGGCGCCGGCGCGCTCGCGGCCGCGTTCGACAGCCTGGCCGCGGCGTGCGGCTGCGCCGGGCTCCGGCTCGACGCGGGCGACGCGATCGAGGGGACGCCGGTGCAGAACGAGAGCCGCGGCCGCGCCGGCATGGCCGTGCTGGGCCGCCTGGGCTACGCGGCCGCGGCCCTCGGCGATCACGACTTCGACTGGTCGCTCGACGCGCTCCGGGCCCGCATGAGCGAGTCGCCCTATCCATGGCTCGCAGCCAACGTCGTGGACAGCGTCACGGGCCGCCGGCCCGAGTGGGTACAGCCGTACCGGCTGCTGGACGTCGCCGGTCTCACGGTGGCCGTCATCGGCTACATTACGCCCGACACCAAGCGGACGCTGCCGGCGGACCGCACGGCGGGACTCCGGTTCGGCGAAGGCGAGCTGGCGCTGCACGACGTGCTGGGCGAGGTCGCGGCGCGCCGGCCCGCGGCGACCATCCTGCTGGCGCACGCGGGCGGAAGCTGCGACTCGATGGCGTGCGCCGGCGAGATCGTGCGGCTGGCGGAGCAGCTCGGCGGGCGCGGCGTGGGCCTCATCGTGGCGGGCCACACGCATCAGCTCCTGACCACCCGCGTGGCGGGCATTCCCATTCTCGAGACCGGGAGCGGCGGACGCATGGTAGGCGTGGCGGACCTGGTGAAGACGCCGGCGGGCGGCATCGAATTCCGGGTGGGCGTCTCGCCGGTGGATTCGGCGCGGGTCGGCGGCAGCTCCGAGCTGCGGGCGGCGCTCGAGGCCTACGCCCGGCGGAGCGACTCGGTGCGCTCCCGGCCGATCGCCGACCTCAAACGCCCGCTGGCGCGCGAGGGCGCGCAGTACTCGCTCGGCGCGCTCATCGCGGAAGCGCGGCGCAACGCGCTCCGCACCGACCTCGGCCTGGTGCGGAGCGAAGCCATCCGCGCCGATCTGCCCGCCGGCCCGGCGACCTTCGCGCGCCTGTCCGAGGTCGAGCCGGCGCGGAGCGATCTGGTGCGGCTCACGCTCACCGGCAACCAGCTTACGGCGCTCCTCGAGCAGGCGCTGGCCGGTGACGGGCCGACCGTGCATCTGGCCGGCGCGCAGGTGCGCTACGATCCTCGGGCCCGGCCCGGGCACCGGGTCAAGGGCGTCGTGCTGCAGGGCGGCCGCAAGCTGCGCCGCGAGGGGGAGGTGACCCTGGCCACCGATCTGCCGACGGTGGAGGGCGCGGGCGGTCTCACTGTGCTCCGCGCTCTCGTGTTCCAGCGTGCGGGGCTGGTGGACGTCGAGGCGGTGGCCGCGCTGCTCCGCCGGCTGCCGCAGCCGGTCGAGGTGGTGCGGGCGGCGGGCTTCGTGTCGAGCCGGCCGTGAGCGACGCGATCCGCGTCTTCGTGAACGCGACGCCGGTGGAGCTCCCCGCGGGCGCCAGCGTGCGCGCGGCCATCCGGGCCCACGACCCCGCGCTCGCGGCCCGGGCGGAGGACGGCGCCGCGCTCGTGACCGACGCGCGCGGCATCGCGCTGCCGCTCGAGAGCCCGCTCGGCGCGGGCGCCATCCTCCGCGTGATCGTCCGCGCCCGGCGCGGCGAGCAGGACGCCGATGCTGACGCGTGAGCTGCTGCGCCGGCTGCCCAAGGCGGAGCTGCACGTCCACCTCGACAGCGCGCTCCGGCCGGCCACGATGGTGGAGCTGGCGCGCGAGGCAGGGTTCGCCCTCCCGACCACCGATCCGGACGCGCTCCGCGAGTTCATGCTCGTGCGCAACGCGGCCAGCCTCGAGGACTACCTCAAGCGCTTCGAGTACACGATCCCCTTGCTCCAGACGCCCGAGGCCATCGAGCGCGTCGCCTACGAGATGGTGGAGGACGCGGCGCGCGACGGGCTCCGCTACCTCGAGGTGCGCTACTGCCCCCGGCTCAGCACCCGGGGCGGGCTCGCCATGGAAGCCGCGCTCGAGGCCGAGCTCCGCGGCCTGGCACGGGGCGAGAACGACTTCGGCGTGGTAACCCGGGTCATCAACTGCTCGCTGCGCCACTACGCGCCCGAGGTGTCCGTGGCGATCGCCCGGCTGAGCGTCACCTACCGCGACCAGGGCGTGGTCGCGTTCGATCTGGCCGGCGGGGAGGCGGGCCGCCCGCCCGGCGTCCACCAGGCGGCATTCGACATCGCGGCCGACGGCAATCTCGCCATCACCATCCACGCGGGCGAGGCCGCGGGCGCCCCTTCGATCGCCGAGGCGCTGCACCACTGCCACGCCGACCGCATCGGCCACGGGACCCGGCTGTACGAAGACCCGGGCCTTCGTGATTACGTCCGCGACCATCGGATCCCGATCGAGATCAACATCACGAGCAACGTGCAGACCCGCGCGGTGCGGCGGGCCGCGGACCACCCGGTGCGCGGCTATCTCGACGCCGGGCTCGTCGTCACGCTGTGCACCGACGGGTGGCTCATGAACGGGGTGACGCTGAGCGACGAGTACTGGCTCGCCCACACCGAGCTCGGCTTCACCCGCGCGGAGATCGACCGCTGTATCCTGGACGGGTTCGCGAGCGCGTTCCTGCCCTGGCCGGAGCGGCACGCGATGCTCACGCGGGTGGCGGAGGAGCTGGCCGCGCTCTAGCGCGGGCCGTGCAGGGCTTTATCCGGAGCGGAACACGGCATCCCGGGCGCCGCACCGTCATCCCGAGCGGAGCGAGGGACCTTGCCCGGGAATGCTCCGAGCACGGCGGGGCAAGGTCCCTCGCTCCGCTCGGGATGACGTGCGGCTCGGGATGAAGCGTCAGTCGAATCCGAACTTCAGGAGCCTGCATGCCGAACGCCGGTGATTCCGGGGCCGGAGGACTGCGCCGTGCGCTCGTCGCCTTCGCGCTGATCACCGCGGCGCTGGCGGGAGCGTGGCTGATCCCGGGCTTCGCCTGGCGCGGCCTCGCCGCCATGGAGCGGCCCGCTACCGCGGCGACGGCGCAGCAGGATACCGGAACCACCACCGCTCCGACCCCCGCGCCGCCGACCGTGCCGGGCGCCCGGGTGGAGCTGCCATCGCCGGCCAGCGGGCCCGTCTCGCCGGCCAGCCGGTTGTCGGGCCTCATCGGGCTGGTGCTGATCGTCGGGCTGGGCGTCCTCCTGTCCCACCAGCGGCGCGCCATCCGCTGGCGGGTGATCGCCTGGGGCCTCGGCCTGCAGTTGCTGTTCGCCATCTTCGTGCTCCGGGTGCCGGCGGGCCAGGCGCTGTTTCGCTGGCTGGGCGATCTGGTCACCGGCATCCTGGGCTACTCGTACATCGGGTCGGAGTTCGTGTTCGGCGAGCTGGGCAAGCAGCACTCGAGTCTGGGCGTGATCTTCGCCTTTCAGCTCCTGCCGGCCATCATCTTCGTGAGCTCGCTGTTCGCGATCCTGTACTATCTGGGCATCATGCAGATCGTGGTCCGCGCCTTCGCGGTGGTGATGAGCCGCGTTATGGGCGCAAGCGGCGCCGAGAGCCTCAACGTGGCCGCGTCGATCTTCATGGGGCAGACCGAGGCGCCGCTCACCGTCCGGCCGTTCCTCGCGCGGATGACCCGCTCGGAGCTCATGACCGTGATGACCTCCGGGATGGCCCACATCTCCGGCTCGATCATGGTCGCCTACATCGCGTTCGGCATCGAGGCCCGCCACCTGCTCACCGCGGTGATCATGACCGCGCCGGGCACGATCATGATGGCCAAGCTGTTCGAGCCCGAGACCGAGATCCCGGAGACCTACGGGAAGGTCCGGCTCGACATGCCGAAGCAGGACGTGAACCTGCTCGACGCCGCGGCCCGGGGCACGAGCGAGGGTCTCAACCTGATGCTCAACGTCATCGCCATGCTGGTCTCGTTCGTGGCGCTGGTGGCGCTGCTCAACGGCGGGTTCGGCGCGGTCCACCGCTACGTCGCGTGGTTCCCGGCGAACCTGCAGACCGTGCTCGGCTGGGCCTTCCGCCCGATTGCCTGGGCGATGGGTGTGCCGTGGCGCGACAGCGGGGCGATCGGGAGCCTGCTCGGGACGCGCATGGTGCTGAACGAGTTCATCGCCTACGCCCAGCTCGGGCCGATGAGGGCCCAGCTCGACCCCCGCTCGTTCACCATCGCTTCATTCGCGCTGGCCGGGTTCGCCAACTTCAGCTCGGTGGGCATCCAGCTCGGCGGGATCGGCGCGCTGGTGCCCGAGCGGAAGCGCGACCTCGCGCGCCTCGGTCTCCGCGCCATGCTCGCGGGCACGCTCGCCAACTTTCTGTCCGCGACGATCGCGGGGATCCTCCTGTGAGCGTGACGGCGTCGGACGTCTGGGCCGGCAGCGTCGACGAGGCCGCCGCGGCCGTCCGCGGCCGTCTCGAGGGGCGGGCGCCGCGCGTCGCCATCGTGCTCGGCTCGGGGCTGGGCGAGTTCGCCGAGCGGCTCGAGGACGCCGTGCGGGTGCCGTACGCGGAGGTGCCGCACTTCCCGTCGCCCACCGTGATGGGGCACAGCGGCGAGCTGGTGGCCGGCAGCCTCGGCGGCCGGAGCGTCCTGGTGCAGAGCGGCCGGTTCCACATGTACGAGGGCCATCCCGCCGCGCTCACCGCGCTGCCGGTCCGGGTCTTCGCCAGGCTCGGCGTCGAGACCCTGATCCTCACGAACGCCGCGGGGGGCATCCGCCGCAGCTTCGGGTCGGGCACGGTGATGCTGATCGCCGACCACATCAACCTGAGCTTCCGGAACAGTCTGTTCGGTCCGGCGCTCCCGGGCGAAACCCGTTTTCCCGACATGTCCGACCCGTACGACCCCGCGCTTCGCGCGCTCGCGCGCGAGGTCGCCCGCCGGCGGCGGATCCCGCTGGCCGAAGGCGTATACGTCGGCCTGCTGGGCCCGAGCTACGAGACGCCGGCCGAGATCCGGATGCTCGAGCGGCTCGGCGCCGACGCGGTGGGTATGTCCACGGTCGTCGAGGTGATCACCGCGCGCGCCGCGGGCCTCCGCTGCCTCGGCTTCAGCGCGATCACCAACCCGGCGGCCGGCGTCACGCCGCACAAGCTGGATCATCTGGAAGTGATGGAGGTCGCCTACCGGGTGGCGGGCGAGCTGGCCGCGCTCATCGAGGGAGTGGTGGAGGCGCTGTGACCGTGTGGTCCAGCGGGCCATGCCCGGCGCCCAGGCCGGGCGCGCGCGCGATGGCGCGATGGACGAAGTCGAGCGCGTCCGCCACCGCGGTCTCGAGCGGGCGCCCGAGCGCGAGGCCCGCCGTCACCGCGGCCGACAGGGTGCAGCCGGTGCCGTGCGTCGAGCGGGTGTCGAGCCGGGGGTGGGGAAAGTGCCGCGTGCCGTCCGGCGTCACCAGCACGTCGGTGAGCGTCGCGTCGTCGCCCGGCAGGTGGCCGCCCTTCACCAGCGCGGCCCCGGCGCCGAAGCGCACCAGCGTCTCGCCGGCGCGCTCCATCGTGGGCACGTCGTGCACCACCCGGCCGGTGAGCACCGCGGCCTCGTCGAGGTTCGGGGTCACCAGGGCCGCGAGCGGCAGCAGATTGTCGCGGATCACGTCTTCGGCTTCGGTGCTGAGCAGGCGGTGGCCCGAGCTCGAGACCATGACCGGATCCAGCACGAGCGGCTGCCACCCGTTCTCGCGGATCGCCTTCGCCACCAGGCGGACGATGGCCGCCTCGGCCAGCATCCCGGTCTTGAGCGCGGCGGGCGGCAGGTCTTCGGCCAGCGCGGTGAGCTGCGCCGAGACCATCGCCTCGGGCACGGTCTCCACCGCGCGCACGCCGCGCGTGTTCTGCGCGGTCAGCGCGACGATGACCGAGGTCCCGAACACGCCGAACTGCTGGAAGGTCTTGAGGTCCGCCTGAATGCCGGCCCCGCCGCCCGAGTCCGAGCCCGCGATGGTGAGCGCGATCTTCATCCCGTGACCACCTCCGAATCCGATCCGCTGCTCACGACCATCCGCGACCTGGCCCGGCGCCGGGCGCGCGAGCGGCGCGGGCTCGCCCTCGCCGAAGGCGTGCGCCTGCTGGAGGAGGCGCTCGCGGCCGGCGTGCCGGTGCGCGGGGCCGCCGTGTCTCCGGCGTTGGAAGGTACTCCCCGCGGGCGGGCTCTCAAGATCGCATTGGCCGAGCGCGGGGTGCGGGTGGTGGAGGTGACCCCCGCCATGCTCGACACGCTGGCGGACACCGAGCAGCCGCAGGGAATCGTCGCCGTCGTGGCCCCGCCCGCGTGGGCGCTGGAGCAGGTGCCGACCCCGCCGGGGGGAACCGTGCTCGCGCTCGACGCGGTGCAGGATCCGGGAAACGTGGGCGCCATCCTGCGGACCGCGCTCGGCCTCGGCGCCGCGGGGGTCGTGGCCCTCAGGGGCACGGCGGAGCTGGCCAATCCCAAGGTCTTGCGCGGCAGCATGGGTGCCGCGTTCCGCCTGCCCGCTGCTCCGGCCGGCCCGGATACCTTCCTTGCCTGGGCTGCGGCCCGCGGAGTGGAACTCCTCGTGGCCGACAGCCACGGCGAGCCGCTCCGCCGCCGGCCGCGCGGCGGCACGCCGCTCGCAGTGGTGCTGGGGAACGAGGGGGCCGGCGCGAGCCCGGTCCTGCTCGCGGCAGCCCACCGCCGCGTCGCCATCCCGCTCGCAGCCGGGGTCGAGTCGCTCAACGTCGCAGTCGCCGCCGGCATCCTCCTGTACGAGGTCACGCGTGACGCCTGACATGCCGCTGTTCATCGTCATCGCCGGGCTGTTCGGCGCGGTCATCGGCAGCTTCCTCAACGTCTGCATCCTGCGCTGGGGCGCGGAGCCGAAGCAGTCGGTCGTGCGTCCCCGGTCGCACTGTCCCACGTGCGACATGGGCCTTCGCTGGTACGACAACGTCCCCATCATCTCCTGGCTCGTGCTCAGGGCGCGCTGCCGCGGCTGCGGCGCGCCCATCTCGGCGCAGTATCCGCTCATCGAGCTCGCCACGGCGCTGCTCTGGGCCGGGATGGTATGGCGCTACGGACTGAGTCTCGAGACGCTGCGCGGCGCCGTGTTCGGGACGGTCCTGCTCGGCATCGCGATGACGGACGCGCGGGCCTACATCATCCCCGACGAATTCTCGCTCGGCGGGCTCGTGCTGGGCGTGCTCCTCGCGTTGGCCCTCGGCCGGCAGCCGCTCGGCACGGCGCTGCTCGGCGCCGCGTTCGGCTTCGGTCTGCTCTGGCTGGTGGCGGTGGCGGGCGAATGGATGTTCAAGCAGGAGGCGATGGGCGGCGGGGACGTCAAGATGATGGCGATGGTAGGCGCCTTCGTCGGCTGGCAGGGCACCCTGCTCACGGTGTTCCTTGGCGCGCTGATCGGCAGCCTCATCTTCGTCCCGCTGTCGATCGCGGGACACAAGAAGCTGGTGCCGTTCGGAATTTTCCTCGCCATCGGCGCGGCGGCCACCTACCTGGTCGGCCCCGCGCTCTTCGCCTGGTACGGCGGCTACCTGGGACAGGCATGACGCTCCGCCGGGCCGCTGGCCGGCTGCTCGTGGCCGGCGGGCTCCTCGCCACGGCAGCGGCGTGCCGGGGGCAGCGTCCCGGCGCGACCGGCTCCGAGGCGCTGGAGCTCCAGCGCCTGGTGGACAGCCTGCGCAGTCCCGTCGAGCGCGCGGCCGGGCTGACCTTCCGGACACCGCCGCGTTCCGCGCTCAGGACCCGGGACCAGGTGCGCGGCTATCTGCTCGCCAAGCTCGATCAGGAGCTGCCGCCCGCCCGCATGCGCGGCCTCGAGACGGCCTACCGGCTGTTCGGCCTCCTTCCCGACACGCTCGAGCTCCGGGGCCTGCTGCTCGATCTCTACGCGGAGCAGGTCGCCGGCTACTACGACCCCGACTCGGCGATGCTCTTCGGGGTGGCCGGGGCCGGGCACGACCAGCTCCGGCTGGTCCTCGCGCACGAGATGGTACACGCGCTCCAGGGACAGTACCTCCCGCTCGACTCGATCCTTGGCGCCACCGCGAACAACGACCGGCTCACCGCCGCCCAGTCGGTGCTCGAGGGGCAGGCGACCCTGACCTCCATCGAGGTGCTCGCTCCGGGCCGGCGGGTGACGACCACGCCCGAGTTCTGGGACATGTATCGCGATCAGGTCCGCGAGCAGCAATCGCAGATGCCGGTGTTCGCCCACGCGCCGCTCGTGGTGCGCGAGGCGCTGATCTTTCCGTATCTGGACGGCGCCCAGTTCATGTACTGGTGGGAGACCGCCGGCCCGAAGGACACGCTGCCCTACGGCCCGCGCATGCCGGTCTCGACCGAGCAGATCCTCCACCCGGAGCGCTACGCGCGCGGCGACCGGCCGCTCGCGCTGGCGTTTCCGTCCGAGCGCGGGGTCGCCTACGAGGACGTGCTGGGCGAGAACGAGATCCGGGTGCTGCTGGCCGTCCTGGCGGGATCGGACGAGGTGCAGACCGTGGTGCCGATCGGCTGGGGCGGCGACCGCTTCCGGGTCTATGATACGCCCGGGGGCCCCGCGCTCATCTGGTACATCGTATGGGACGACGCCCGCTCCGCCGACCGCTTCGTGCGGACCGCGGGGCCGCCCCTTCGGCGTACCGCCCGCGCCGGCTATAGAGCGGCGTTCGATTCGGTCACGGTGTCGGGGAGGCCGGCGGTGAGATATACCTTGGCGCCGGCGGCTTGGGACCGGTGGGGTTCGTTGCCTGGCGCCAAGGTGACGGAGAGGACGGCGAGGGCGGAGGGGTGACGGAAAGGTCGGTAGTCAGCCTCTCCGTCACCTATCCGCCCTCTCCGTCCTCTCCGTCCTCTCCGTCCTCTCCGTCCTTCACCACCATCACCCCCGCCATTCCACCCCGCTGGGCCACATTCACCACCTGCCGCTGCGAGGCCCGGGCGAGGATCGCGAGGCCCGCCTCCGACGAGGCGTATCCCATCACGTGATAGTACATCTCGGGGCGGAGGGCGCCGTCGGGAGCGAGCGTCGGCACCTCGAGCACCGGGATGTAGGCGAGCGTCTGCACGACCCAGAGCTCCGGATCCGCCAGCGCGGCCGCGAGCGCGAGCTCCCACTCCGCGTCGCTGAGCGTCTGCCCGATGACGACGCCCTCGCCGCCGTAGCCGCGTGAGGGCTTGAGCACGAGCGTATCGCGGGCCCCGCGCGCGTACTCGAGCAGCGGGCCGCGCTCGCCGGCGGGCAGCGAGGTGACCCGGTCGGACAGCACCCGAGTCCAGAGCACGTGCCGCTGGAAGCACCGGCGCGACGCCTCGTCGAAGTAGCGCCCGGCGATATCCGGATCGGTCAGGATTTCCCAGCAGGCCTTGTGGTCCAGCTCCGCGCCGATCGAACTCACGACCCGGTTCTCCCGGAACAGCGTGCGCATCGGCGTGACGTCCACGCCATCCCGCTCGAGCTCAGCCAGGTCCAGCACGCTGTAGTCGCGGTAGACGAGATCCACCCGATCGTCGCCGCAGTACGCTTCCGTGCCGTGCATGTGGAGCTCGCACGGATCGGCGTGGAGCGCGCGCATCCCGTGGCGCGCGCCGAGGTACTCCACCAGGCGGCGCTGCTCGTCGATTCCCTCCAGCTCGTACTTGGGCTCCACGAAGCACACGGTGCCGCCCGGCCGGCCGATCGCCTCGAGCTGGTCGGCCAGCTCCCGGTGGAGCAGCTCGCGCGCGTCGGCCAGCCGGGCGAGCCGGAGGCCGACGTCCGCCGCCTCGAGCAGGGGCACCACCGTCTCGCTCAGGATCTCTTCGACCGACGGCACGAGGTGCAATCCGCCGACCCCGGTGAGATTCGGCTCGACGAATTTGAGGGTGTCCTTCCAGACCGGGCTCGTGTAGTCCACCAGCGCGTCCAGCCGGTCGAACACGGCAGGCCGCGCGCGAACGGCGGGCGTCCAGCAGTCCCGCAGCCACGCGTCCTCTTCCGGCTCCAGCCGGAGAATGCCGCGGACCTCGGGGTCGGCGAGGTAGAGCTCGGGCAGCCGGACCAGCGCGTCGTGGAGGGTGCGGACCACGCGGTGGAGATACGCCGCCTGCTCCGGAAGCAGGGTGAGGGGGCAGGGAAAGACCCGGATCCGGTGCACCACGCCGTCCATGAAGTAGTCCAGGTGGCGCGCGGTGCCGCCGTCCACCATCCGCTCGAAGGCCGCCGCGAGGGCGCGCGTGGGCGTCCGGTACAGCGCCTGCCGTACCCGCGCCGCCAGCTCGGCGCCGCGCAGCCCGACCCGCTCGGCGGGGCCGGGCGGCGGCACGGGAGCCGGCTCGGGCGCGACGTCGGTCACGGGCGGCTACCCGTGGCCCAGGAGCTGGGTCAGGCCGTACAGCACCAGGCCCACGAGTCCGCCCACCAGCGTGCCGTTGATGCGGATGAACTGCAGGTCGCGGCCCACCTGCAGCTCGATCCGCCGCGAGGTTTCGTCCGGATCCCACACGCTCACGGTGTGCGCGATGAGCTGCCCCACCTCGTGGCGGTGCTGGTCCACCGCGTGGAGTACCGCCCCGATCAGCCACTCGTCGAGCTTGTCGAGCAGGGCCGCGTCCTCGAGGGTGGCCTCCGCCAGGGCGATGAGACCGCGCTCGAGGCCGCCCGGCGCGCCGTGCTCCGCCGCGGCCACCTGCCGGTCCAGCACCTGCTTGACCTCGCGCCAGAGCGACTCGGTGAGCTGCTCGCTGGTGGGGTGATCGAGCACCTGCTGCTTGATCTGCTCCGCGCGGGCGATCGCCTCGGGCGACTGGCGCAGCTGCTCGATCCAGGTCACCAGCAGATCGTCGAGCTGGCGGCGCAGCGGATGGCCGGGATCGGTCCCCACCTCGGACAGCGTGCGCTCGATGCCCTCGACCACGCGCTCGTGCAGCCGGTCGTCCACGAACTCGGGCACCCACCACGGGCTCTCCGCGCGGATGCGCTCGCGAATCATCGGTTCGTTCTGCGCCACGAGGTGCGCGAGGCCCTGCACCAGGCGGTCGAGCAGCTGCTGATGCCGGTCGTTGACGGTGAGCAGGGCGAGCCCGTCGGCCAGCACGGGGGCGATGGGCCGCCGCTTGAGCGGCTCGATCACGCTGCGCTCGAGCATGGCGTGAACGTCCTCGTCGCGCACGACCGCGCTGGCGCTCCGGAGCGCGCCCGCGCCCTGCCGCACCAGCGTGCGCGCGTGCTCCGGCTGCCGCACCCAGTCGGCGGCCCGGCGGCTCAGCTCCGCCGCCTTGAGCTTGGCGCCGAGCACCTCGGGCGAGAGGAAGTTGTTCTGGACGAAGTTCCCCAGGCTCCGGCCGATGCGGTCCTTCCGCTGGGGAATGATGGCGGTGTGCGGGATCGGCAGGTTGAGCGGCCGGCGGAACAGCGCGGTAATGGCGAACCAGTCGGCCACGCCGCCCACCATGCCCGCCTCGGCGGTGGCCCGGACATATCCCAGCCACGGATGCGCCGGCTCCAGCGTCCAGGCCACCGCGAACACGACGCCCATGAGCACCAGCAGCCCGGTCGCCCGCCGCTTCATCAGGTCGAGCTGGCGCTGCTTGTGCTCCGCGTCGGTGACCTGCGGGATCGCGGCGACGGTGACCATCGGGTTCCTGGGCGCGAGGGAGCGTGGAAACTTAGTCGGAGAAGACGGAAGGACGGAAAGGACGGAAAGGAGGGAGAGGAGGAGGTCGCCGCCGCCGAACCACACCCCGGTGGCCGAGTCGAGCCGGCGGGCCGCCTCGTGCGCCGGCCTGCTGGTGCCGACGCTCGGCGACGTACCGATCAGAATGCCCGCCCTGGACCTCGTCGAGGATCAGGGTCTCGTCGCCGGCGAGGATCTCGACGCTCGAGGGCTCGCCGGTGGCCCGGGTCAGCGCCTCGAGCTCCTGGCGGGCTGCGGAGGCGACGCTGTTGCCGGGGCCGAGCCGATAGGGGCCGCCGGGCCCCGCGCGGGTGACGAGCCGCC
Source organism: Gemmatimonadales bacterium (assembly GCA_025928645.1). Classification (GTDB taxonomy): domain Bacteria; phylum Gemmatimonadota; class Gemmatimonadetes; order Gemmatimonadales; family GWC2-71-9; genus CAVVWJ01. The sequence goes on along the minus strand of JAICJD010000018.1, from coordinate 14,678 downwards.
CGTCCTCCATGTCACGGCACTTGATATCGGCTTGACGGCGCCGCGCCACCTTTGGCGCGTCCGTCGAACGCGTCCCTTCTCGGTGGTAGTGCCATGCGTCCTCTACCGGACAGAACTCTGGTCAGCCGCCTCGCGGTGTTCGCCCTGTCCCTCGCTGCCTGCCGCGATCCGGGACGCCCGATGGAGCCGGTGATTTCCAACGCGGTGAGCGGCGAGGCGGTCACGTTCGCCAGCCAGGGGAAGTGGGGCGCCGCGTTCTCCACGCCGGTCGTCGCGGTCCACCTGCACCTGCTGCCCACCGCCAAGGTCCTGCTCTGGGGCGACCGGGGCGAGGCCCAGCTGTGGGACCCGTCGCACCCGGCAGCCGGCTTCACCGCGGTGTCCAAGACGTACCGCATCTTCTGCAGCGGGCACACCTTCCTGCCGGATGGACGGCTGCTGGTGACCGGTGGGGTGGTGAGCGGGACCCCCACCGGCAGCGGGCCGAGAGGCCAGCTGCACGCCACCGTGTACGACGCGCGCACCGGCACCTGGACCGCGACACCGTCCATGGCGCAAGGTCGCTACTACCCGACGCTCACGGCGCTGCCGAGCGGCAACGTGCTGGTGGTCTCGGGCAACGACGAGAACGGGCACGTCGTCACCGTCCCCGAGATCTGGAACGGGTCCACCTGGCGGCGGCTCACCACCGCGCCGCTGGCCATCGGCGCGCCGTTCTACCCGGATATGTTCGTGGCGCCCAACGGCCAGGTCTTTCTCGCCGGCTTTCCCGCCGCCTCCTCGTATCTGGCGCTGTCGGGAACTGGTCGCTGGATCTCTGTGGCCGCTCGCCAGGTGGCGGACCGCCGGATGGGCTCGGCCGTGATGTACGCGCCCGGCAAGATCCTCTACGCCGGCGGCGGCGACCCGCCGACCGCGTCGGCCGAGATCATCGACTTGAATCAGCCGTCGCCGGCGTGGCAAACCGTCCCCGCGATGCACGTCGCCAGGCGCCAGATGAACGCGACGATTCTCGCCAACGGACAGGTACTGGTCACCAACGGGACCAGCGGGCCCGGGTTCAACGACGTGACGAGCCCCGTCCGGCGGGCGGAGCTCTGGGATCCGGTCACCCACGCCTGGACGGTCGTCGCGTCCGAGGCGGTCGGCCGGACCTATCACTCGACGGCGTTGCTCCTGCCCGACGGGCGGGTGCTCTCGAGCGGCAGTGGGGAGGGCGGGGGAGTGGCATTCGAGAGCAGCGAGTTTTCGGCCCAGATCTATTCGCCGCCCTATCTGTTCGCGTCCGACGGAAGCCTGGCCCATCGGCCCCCGATCGGGACGGCCCCGGCGCGGGTGCGTTACGGGCAGACGTTCACGGTCGGGTCGGCGGACGCCGCCTCCGTGCACCGTGGCACGCTCATCCGGCTCTCCTCGGTGACCCACGCATTCAATCAGAGCCAGCTCATCTACCCGCTCACCTTCACCAAGACCGGCGCCACCACGCTCCGGGCCGCCGGCCCGCTCAACTCCCACCTGGCCCCGCCCGGCCCTTACATGCTCTTCCTGCTCAACGACAAGGGCGTGCCGTCGCGGGCCCGGATGCTCACCGTCGGCCCCTGAGCGAGCGACCCTGCGGCTTGTCCAAAGCCCGCTCGCCGGTTATGCTTACGGGCTTATGTTCGACGAGCTGTCCCAGAAACTCAACGACACCCTCCAGAAGCTCACGGGCCGCGGTGTCCTGACGGAAGACGCGGTCAAGGAAGGGCTCCGGGAAATCCGCCGGATCCTTCTCGAAGCCGACGTCAGCTTCGACCTCACCCGCGAGTTTCTCGAGCGGGTCCAGGCCAAGGCCGTCGGGATCACGGCGCTCAAGGAGGTGCGGCCGGGGCATCAGCTCGTCAAGATCGTCTACGACGAGCTGGTGGCGCTGCTCGGCGAGAAGCAGGCGCCGCTCGCGTTCGCCACGGTGCCGCCCACCGTCATCCTGCTGGTGGGCCTCCAGGGCTCGGGCAAGACCACCACCGCCGGCAAGCTGGCGCGCCGGCTCAAGCTGGAGCAGAAGGCGCCGTTCCTGGTCGCGGCCGACGTGTACCGTCCGGCGGCCATCGAGCAGCTCCTCACGCTGTCGAAGCAGGTCGAGGTCGGCGCGTACGGCGATCCGGGATCCACGGACGTGGTGGGCATCGTCAAGCGCGGCATCGTCGAGGCGGGCAAGGCGCGGGCGCGGACGGTCATCGTCGACACCGCCGGCCGGCTCCAGATCGACGACGAGATGATGCAGGAGCTCAGGAAGCTCAAGGCCGCCGTCGACCCGCAGGAGATCCTGCTGGTGGCCGACGGGATGACCGGCCAGGATGCGGTCCGCATCGCGCAGGGCTTCCACGACGCGCTCGGCGTCACCGGCGTCGTCCTCACCAAGATGGACGGCGATGCGCGGGGCGGCGCCGCGCTCTCGATCTACGGGGTCACCCGCGCGCCGATCAAGTTCATCGGCGTGGGCGAGAAGCTGGACGCGCTCGAGCCGTTCCATCCCGACCGGCTCGCCGGCCGCATCCTGCAGCAGGGCGACATCCTGTCGCTGGTCGAGAAGGCGCAGACGGCGGTCGACGAGAAGGAAGCCGAGCGGCTGGCGAAGAAGGTCACCTCGAAGAAGGGGATGGATCTCGAGGACTTCCTCAACGCCATGCGGCAGATGCAGAAGATGGGGCCGCTCAAGAACGTGCTGGGCCTCCTGCCGGGCATCAACCCGGCCATGCTGCAGGCGGCCAAGGTCGACGACAAGAAGCTCAAGCACGTCGAGGCCATCGTGCTCTCGATGACGCCCAAGGAGCGCACCAATCCGGACGTCATCAACGGGCAGCGGCGGCTCCGGATCGCCAAAGGCAGCGGCCGCACGGTGCAGGAAGTGAACACGCTGCTCGCGCAGTTCAAGCAGATGCAGAAGGTCATGAAGACGGTGGGAAAGACCGGGGGCATGGGCATGAAGCTCCCCTTCGGGCGTGGACCTTTCCCCGGTTAACCCCAGGACACCCAGGAACGGACATGGCAACTCGGATTCGGCTGCGTCGCGTCGGCCGCAAGAAGCTCCCGCTGTACCGTATCGTCGTCGCCGACCAGGAGTCGCCGCGCGACGGGCGGTTCATCGAGATCATCGGCACGTACAACCCGAAGGGCACCACGGCGGCCGAGAAGGTCCAGGTGGACGCGGAGAAGGCCCGCCAGTGGATCCGGCAGGGCGCGACGCCGTCGGACACCGTGCAGTCGCTTCTCAAGCAGGCCGGGGTGTTCGCGCCAGCGTCGGCCTGATGACGGCCGAGCCCCACCACCTGGTGGTGGGCCGGCTCCGAAAGCCGCACGGGCTCAAGGGCGATCTCACGCTCTTCCCGCTCACCGACGATCCCGCGCTGGCCTTCGCGCCGGGCCGGTCGGTCTGGCTGGTGGGCCTGGACGGCGAAACGGTGGCGGGGCCGCTCACGATCGAGCGGAGCAGGGCGTACCACCGCGAATGGCTGCTCAAGTTCGCGGGCGCGGAGCGGCGCGAGGACATCGATCCGTGGCGCGGGCTGTTCGTGGCGGCGCCGGCGGGCGACCTCGCGCCGCCCGCGGACGACGAGGTCTACCTCCACGAGCTGGACGGCTTCGCGGTCCGGCTGCCGGACGAGACGCCGCTGGGCCTGGTGAGCGGGGTGTACGAGCTGCCGTCGGGGCTGATGATCGAGGTGCAGGGCCCAAAGCGCGAGTTCCTGCTGCCGTACCGGAAGGAGTTCGTGGCCCAGGTGGACCGGGCGGGGCGGAGGCTGGTAGTGACGCCGCCGGAGGGGCTGGTGGAGTAGGACGGTCAGACGGTCGGACGGTCAGGGGCGACGGGAATGGTTCGGTCATCCCGAGTGAGGGAACGGCATATTGTCCGACCGTCCGACCGTCCGACCTTCCGACCGTCCGCTGACCATCGACGTCGTCACCCTGTTCCCCGAGGTCATCGCCCCGTTTACCGCGGCGAGCATCCCGGGGCGGGCGGCGGCGGCCGGGCTGGTGACGTTCAATCTGGTACAGCTCCGCGCCTTCACCCACGACCGGCACGCCACGGTGGACGACTACGCCTACGGCGGCGGCGCGGGGATGGTGCTCAAGCCCGAGCCGTTCTTCGAGGCGGTCGAGAGCCTGGGGCCCCTGGACGCGGTGGTGCTGCTCTCGGCGCGAGGGCGCCGGTTCGGGCACGACGACGCGGTGCGGTTCTCGATTCGCCGCCGGCTCACGCTGCTCTGCGGCCACTACAAGGACGTGGATCAGCGCGTGGCCGATGGGCTGGGCGCCGAGGAGCTGTCGGTCGGCGACTTCGTGCTCTCGGGCGGCGAGCCGGCGGCCATCTGCGTGCTCGACGCGGTGGTGCGGCTCCTCCCGGGCGCGCTGGGCGACCACGAGAGCGCGAGCGGCGATTCGCACTACGAGGGGCTGCTGAGCCCGCCCAGCTATACCCGGCCGCCGGAGTATCGCGGGCTCGCGGTGCCCGAGGTCCTGCGCTCGGGCGATCACGCGAGGATCGAGGCGTGGCGGCGGGCGGAGGCGGAGCGGCTGACGCGGGAGCGTCGGCCGGATCTGTGGGAGCGGTACGCGGGGGACGAGGGATCGTGAGCGGAGGGCTTCGTCGCCAGCGCAAATCTTCATCTCGAGCGCAGCGAGGGACCTCGCCCGCGCCGCTCACGAGCCGATCCCCGGCAAGGTCCCTCGCTGCGCTCGGGATGAGGCCACGGCAGCGGCCGACCGTGTACATTGGGGTAACCTGCAGGCACCAGGCGCCGGACGGCGCGGAGGATTCGACGATGGAGCGATTGGCAGCGGTGGCCCGTGAGGGCATGCGCACGGACATTCCTGCATTCGATCCGGGAGACACCGTGCGGGTCATGGTCCGCGTTCGTGAGGGCGACAAGGAGCGGCTCCAGGCCTTCGAGGGGCTGGTGATCGCCAAGCGCGGCGGCGGCATCAGCGAGAACTTCACCGTGCGGAAAGTCTCGGCTGGCGTGGGCGTCGAGCGGCTGTTCCCGATGCACAGCCCGACCATCGCGTCGGTGGAGCTGGTGCGGCGGGGCCGGGTGCGGCGGGCCAAGCTCTACTATCTCCGCGCGCTGAGCGGCAAGGCCGCGCGCATCCGGGAGAAGCGCGAGGGCTGAGCCGATGCCCCTCCGCCCCTCGCTCCAACGAGAACGGGTGGCCTGGGCCGAGGAGGCGCTCCTCGTGGGCGTCGACGAAGCGGGCCGCGGCCCACTGGCAGGACCGGTGGTCGCCGCGGCCGTCGTGTTTCCTCCCATGTGCCGTGCGGTCCGCGGCCTCCGGGACAGCAAAATCCTTCCGGCGCGCGTCCGCCGGGTGCTCGCCGAGCGGGTCCGGTCGCGCGCGCTCGGCTTCGCCGTGGGCGCCGCCTCGTCGCACGAGATCGACCGGCTCAACATCCGCGTGGCCTCCGCGCTCGCCATGCACCGCGCCATCACCGCACTGCTTCGAACCGACCGGCTCACCGGCCGGCCCTATCGTATCCTGATCGACGGCCTGCCGCTCCCCGAGGTCGGCTATCCCCACGACGCGCTGGTGGACGGCGACGCGCGCTGCCAGTCCATCGCCGCTGCCGCCGTGCTGGCCAAGACCGTCCGCGACCGGCTGATGCAGCGCCTCGCGGCGCGGCACCCCGGGTATGGGTGGGAGACCAACATGGGCTACGGCACCGAGGAGCATCACGCCGGGCTCCGGGCGCGGGGCCCCACCGCCCATCACCGTCGCAGCTTCGAGCCCATCGCTCAGCTCGCGCTATTCTGATCGGCTGGGCGCTCTCCGTGCATCTGGTCCCGGAGGCCGCGCGTCTCTGCGCCTTGGCCGCATTTGCCTTCGCGCAATCGGCGTCTGCCCAGGGTGGACCGCCGCTCGTGACGGACGACCCCGGCACGCCGGGCAACGGACACGTCGAGCTCAATCTCTCGTTCGCGGCCGAACGCTCGTTCGGGGGTACTGACTACGACGCACCACGCGCGGACCTGAACCTCGGCGTCGGACCTCGCATGCAACTCAAGGCCGAGATGCCCTGGCGAGTGGCCGCGGGGGGCGGTGCCCGCGCCAAAGCGGGGCTCGGCAATCTCAATGTCGGGGTGAAGCTGCGCTTCGTGGACGGCGGTGAGCGCGGAATGGCCGTCTCGACGTATCCTCAGGTCTCGTTCGCCGGTTCCAGAGGTGCGGTGGCGAGAGGTGTGGCCGACGCGGAAACATCCGTGCTGCTGCCGGTCGAGGTCGCCTGGGCGGTCGGTCCAGTGCACCTCAACGCCGATGCGGGATGGGAGCAGGCGGAGGGGGCGTCGGGTTTCATCTTCGGCTTGGCCGTGTCCCGTCTGGCCCGGCCCTGGCTCGAGCTGCTGGGAGAATGCCACGCGGAGGCGGGCGCGGAGCTCGACGGCGTCGGCACGCTCTGTGGTGGCGGCGGGCGAGCGCAATTGGGCCCGCTCGTGACGTTGCTGGCGGCGTTCGGCTGGGGTGTGAGCGGCCCGGAGGATCGCCGGCTCGACCGCCGGATCTACGCCGGCGTCCAGCTTCGCCGATGAGGAGGCGGGCGATCTGATGGGCGCGTCACTCTGCATCGAGATGCTCGGGGGCCGGCGGATCTTATTCCAGGCGGAGAATCCGGAGCACGGGCTTCCCCTTCACATTCTCGAGCGGCACGTACACCAGGTGGGTGGTCGGGTCCACCGCGACGGAATGACCATGAGGGACCTCGTACCGCGGCAAAGGCACGAGCGAATCGCCACGCGCGACGAACGCCGAGATCACGCCTGATTCGGCCGCGACGAACAGGCGCCGCCGCCCTGGATCCATGGCCAGCACGTCCGGCTCACCTCCCACCGCATACGTTCGAACGATCCGCATCGTGCGCAGGTCGAGGATGCCTAGGCGGGCGTTCTCCTCGCCCGCCACGTAAATGAAACGGTGGTCGGCGTCCACGAGAATCCCGTGCGGACGCCGGATCCCCGGCGTGGGCACGCGCGCGACCACCGAGTCGGCGAGCGGATCGATCGCGGCAAGCTCTTCGCGCGTCTGCACCGCCACCCACACCCGAGCCGTCACGGCGTCGTATTGGGTGTTCCCCGCCTCGCCGCCGAGTCGGATGGCCCGGCGGGCCGAGGACGAGGGCACATCGATGACGAGCTCCTGTCCGCCACGCTCGTCCGACACGTACAGCTTGTGAGCCTGAGGCGCGTACGCCACCCCGTCGGGAAACCGGCCCCCGGGCACTCGCGCGGTGACCTGCCCGTTACGGCTGTCGAGCACCGCGACCGCATGGTCTCCGCTGAGCGACGCGAATACCCGCCGCAGGCTCGGCACGACGCGTATGCCCGTCACCCCCGGCATATTCGGCACCCGGGCGGTCACCCGGCGAGCCCTCACGTCGAAGGCGAGGACCTCGCCTGCTCCCATATGGGCGATCCAGAGCCACCCCGTCGTCGTGTCGAAACTCTGATAGTCGAAGCGCGCGGGCGGACCGGGAAGGGGAACGTCGGCGACGATGCGCCATTTCGCGAGCGGCGAAGCGGTCTCGACGCCGGCCGGCGCCGCCGCGGCAGCCCAGGCGTGTACCAGCGCGGCGACCCGACCAGAACACGCCGCGCAGGAAGGCTTGGCCAGGGGGGCGCACGCGGCAAGGAGCACGGCCGTGAGCAGCGCCCGGCCGATCCTTGGAGGGCGGGCGAAGCCGTGGGCGGCTGTCACGATTCCCGTCCGGTACGGGACCCCAGCTCCTCGTACAGCGCAACCACCGCCCGAGCCCCGCGCCGGAAGGTCTCGAGATCGAGCCATTCGTTCGGCGCGTGGGCGTTCTCGCCCGGCAGCCCGAACCCGATGAGGAGAATCTCGGCGTCGAAGGACCGCGCGAGCTCCGGGACGATCGGGATGGTGCCGCCGGTCCCGCCGCCGACCGGGTCGCCGGCGAATGCGGTCCGAAGCGCGCGTCGGGCGGCTGCCAGGCCGGCCGTGTTGCCGCGCGTCCGCCAGGGCAGACTGCCGCTGAGTCGGCGGAGGTCGATCCGCACCCCGGGCAGCGCGAGGCTCGCGAGATGCGTCAGGAGCAGGCGCTCGACTCTCTCGGGGGTTTGGTCCGGCACCAGGCGAAAGCTCACCTTGGCCGCCGCGGCCGACGGAATCACCGTCTTGGCCCCTTCGCCAATGTACCCGCCGAAGATGCCGTTCACCTCGCAGGTCGGCCGGAGCCAGAGCCGCTCCAGTGCCGTATAGCCCTCCTCCCCGATCAGGACGTCGATCCCGCTGTCGGAGGCGAAGCGTTCCTCCTCGAACGGGAATCGGGCCAGCTCCTCGCGCCGTGCCGGCGATGGCTCCCGGACGTCATCGTAGAAGCCCGGGATCGCGACCCGCCCGCCAGGGTCCACCAGCGAGGCCACGGCGCGAGCCAGGCCGGCCGCCGCGTTCGCCACCACGCCCCCGTACTGGCCCGAGTGGAGATCGGTCGCCGCCGAGCGTGCCGTGAGCTCGAAGTACGCCAGCCCGCGCATGGACCCGAGAATGTTCGGTACCTCGGGCGAGAGCATCACCGTGTCCGAGATGACGATGTAGTCGCACGCGAGCCGCGCGCGTTCGGCCGCGACCACGCCGGCCAGGCTCGGGCTCCCGACCTCCTCCTCTCCCTCGACCAGCATCACGACATTGACCGGCAGCGCGCCGCGCGCCGCCAGACACGCCTCGAGTGCGGCGACGTGGACCCAGAGCTGGCCCTTGTCGTCGGCCGCGCCACGGGCATACAGCCGGCCGTCCCGCACCGTGCCCGTGAACGGCGGCGACGCCCACGGCCCGAGCGGCTCCGGCGGCTGGACGTCGTAGTGCCCGTAGATCAGCACCGTGGGCACATCGCGCGGAGCGCCGCGCCACTCGGCCAGCACGACCGGATGCCCGGGCGTCGCGAGGCACTCGGCCGTGAGCCCGATCCGCCGGAGCTCCGCCGCGAGCCACGCGGCACACCTCGCCACGTCCGCCCGGTGCTCGGCCCTGGTGCTCACGCTGGGAATGGCGAGGAACTCGTTCAGTCGGGCCAGGACGACCGTCTCGTGGCGGGCCAGCCAGGCGAGCGGCCCGTCCCCGGCCGGGGCCGCTGCCTCCGGGCCCAGGGCTGGAGTCGCCCTCACGCCGCGCCCAGCCGAACGCTGAGGCCGACGCCCTTCACCATCGCCTTCTCATAGACCACCGCCGCGGCGGCCACGTCCTCGAGCGCCGTGCCCGTGCTGTCGAATACGACAATCTCGGCGGCGTCGAGCCGGCCGGGCTTGTGTCCCGCCACCACTTCCGCCAGCTCGGCGCGGACCTGCTCGCGGCCCATGAGGCCCGCGTCGATCGCGTGGTGCAGGTCGCCCATGGCGACGCACTGATCGAGGACATCCGCCACCACAGCGCCGGCGGCGAGCAGCTCGGGCTCGATCTCCTGCTTGTCGGGGTGGTCCGCGCCGACCGCGGCCACGAAGGCACCGGGGGCTACGTGCTCGCGGCCCAGGAGCCAGCGGCGCGCGGGCGTGCAGGTCACCCAGATCGTGGTTTCGCGCGCGGCCTCGGCCGGATCGCGGATGGCCACGACGTCGAGCGCCAGCTCTGCCGTCATCTCGGCGGCGAACCGGCGCGACCGCTCCGCGTTCGAGTCGAGCGACCTCACGGATTCCAGGGAACGAACGCACGCCAGGGCGCGGAGCTGGTATCTGGCCTGCTCCCCGCAGCCGCAGATCGTCACCCGCGCGGCGTCCGGCGCCAGATACCTCGCCGCCACGGCGGTGGCCGCGGCCGTGCGGAGGCTCGTGATCTCGCCGGAGTCGAGCAGCGCCAGCAGGCGCCCGTCCGAGGCATCGAACAGCGCAATCACGCCTTGAATGGTGGCAAGGCCGTTTCGGTCCGGGTTGCCGGGAAAGTTGGCGTTCACCTTGGCCGCGAACACCGGGCGGCCTCCGATGGCGTCCGGGAGGCCGGCCGACTTCACATGAAAGCCGCCGCCCTCGACGTGCGTACCGAGAACGCCGGGCGGGATGGTCTCCCCCCGGCCGTGGCGAAGGAACGCGCGCTCCACGGCCTCGATGCACTCCGGCGTGGTCAGCGCGCGCGCCACCTCGCCGCGAGAGACCACGAGCGTGCCCTGTGCCATGCGCGCCGTCCTTTCCTCGTCCGGCGGTTCCGCCCGGTCAGCCGAGCTGCGTCAGCGCGACGCCGACAGCGCCCGCGGCGATGATCACCAGGGGCTCCGGTACCCGCCGCACGCGGAGGAGCACCAGCAGGGTGGCCAGCGCGATCGCGCCCGTCTCGGCGTCGGTGATCGCCCGACGTCCGAGCACCACGACCGCCCCCGCGATGGCGCCGGTCGCGGCGGCGGTCACCCCGTCCACCGCCGCCTTGAGGTGGCGGTTGGCGGTCAGCCGATGAAACGACGGGGCGGCCAGGACCACGGCCAGGTAGGTCGGCAGGAACATGCCGAACGCGGCGAGCAGGCCGCCGAGCGGTCCGGCGACGAGGTAGCCGATGAACGCCACCGTGATGACCACGGGTCCCGGCGTGATCATCGAGACCGCGACTGCGTCGAGAAACTGGCGCTCGCTCAGCCACGCGTAGTCGCCGACCACGCCCCCGTGCAGGAACGGCACCACGGCCAGCCCGCTGCCGAACACCACCACCGCGGCCTTGGCGAAGTAGCCCAGGATGCGCGCCAGCATCGCATCGGAGGCGGGGCCGTGCAGGCCCGTCACCAGCCATAGCGGGACTACGGACGCAACCGTGGCCCCCCGGGCCGGGGCGCGCTCGCGCACCACTCGCCAGGCCAGCACCACCCCGCCGCTCAGCGCGAACACCCACAGGATTTCCGCCTCCGTCCAGGCGACGACGAGGGCGTTCACCAGCACGACGCCCCGGAGCAGGGGATCGCGGCCCACGCTGGAGCCGAGCAGCTTGCCGGCGCCGCGGGCCACGATGGCGATGACCGCCGCGCCGATCCCGTAAAAGGCGCCCTGAATCCACCCGAGCTCGCCGAACCGGAGATAGAACACCGAGAGCACCGTGACCATGAGAAACGACGGTCCGACGAACGCCACCCCCGCCAGGGTCGCGCCGAGCACGCCTCGTCGCGCCCAGCCGAGATAGACGGCCAGCTGCGCGGCCAGCGGCCCGGGCGCGAGCTGCGCCAGTGCCAGTCCCTCGCTGTACTCCTGCGCCGTCACCCATCGGCGCTCCTGAACCAGGTCGCGATGCATGGCCGCGGTCAGGGCGATCGGCCCCCCGAACCCGAACGTGCCGAGCCGCAGAAAATAGGAGGTGAGCGCGGCGAGGGGCACGCTCGCGGGAGGACCGCTGCGCCCGGTCACTGCGGTGTTTGTCCGAGCCATGCGTACAGCCCGTCGTACACCCGATGAGTGAAGCCGAGCAGCTCGTGGTCGTCCTGGACGACGAGACCGAGCCCGCGGACGATCACGTCCAGTCCAGGGGCTTCGGGGGAGCGGAACTTCTCGTCGTCGAGATCGGCGTCGTGCACCATGGCCGCGATTTCGTGCAGCGCCGGATCTGTGAGGCCGTGCTTGAGAAGGATGGACTCGAAGGAGCAGCGGCCCTCGTGGTGCCCGAGCTCGACGCCGCGCATGTCGAACGGCGTGCCGCCGAGCGCCCGGGCCCCGTCGGGGTCGGGTGCGAAGGCGAAGGTCGCCTCCGGATCGACGAAACGCCGGATCAGCCAGGCGCACGCCGTCCGGTCGATGTGTGGATGCGGTCTAGTCACCCAAAGCACGACGAGCTCCTTCCCCGGCCGGCATTGACGCCAAGGCTTCGACCGCGGCGAGCGCCTCCCTCACCAGGGTGCCCGCCTCGGCGCGGCCTTCGGCCCGGAAGTAGTCGCGGCGGCGCTCCAGCCGCAGGGCGCGCTCGAGCCCCCGAAGCTGCCGCTCGGCGTGGGACAGGGCCGATGGGGAGGGCCGCCGCCGGCCGCCGGGCCGCCCTCGGGTCATCGTGCCCCGGATGGCCCGGGCGGCCGCGCCGATCTCGGCATACCGGGCGCTCGCTTCACGGCGGAACAGCTCGACGGCCTCGCGGTCCTGACCCGACGACAGGCCGGCCGCCTCCCAGACCCATGCCGTGCCGCCCTGCTCGTCGATCTCCTCCGCCAGCCACTCGAACGCCTCCCGCGTCTTGGCATCGGCCGGCAGCATCCAGACGGCATCGTGCACGAGCACGGCGCCGAGCCGCTTGAGCCGGCGCCAGATGCCCAGCCGGAGCCGGCTGGGCTCCCGAGGGAGCCGTGAGGAGAGCAGGATCCAGGGCGTCGGCGGCATGCCACCCAAGGTAACCACGGTTACAAGCAACGCAAGCCGGCCCGGCACGCGGCTCGCCCATACCCCAGGCAGGGGCGCCATCGCTCGGGCGGCAGGCGCCGTTTCGACATCGGCCCGGCCCGACGCATATTGCGGACGCACATCGCGCGCGAGAAGGGCGCCGGAGGACGAACGACGAACAAGGGGCAGGGAACGGAGAAGCGCCGCCAGGGCCTCCCGCCGCCCCTGCCGACCAGATAACGTGACGACCGGCGCCTGAGGAGGCCCATCCGGAGGTCGTCAACCTGAAGCCGCAAGCCGCGGGGACCTTCCGCGAAGACGTTGCGTCCGGCTACGGAGGGAACGGCGAGCGGAATGACGAGTCCATCGGCCCATTACATTCCGCGCATGCGTTCGCTGCGCGTGCTTCGCGTCGCCGTCCCGGGCATCCTCGCGGGCTTCGCCGCCGGCGCGCCGCTCGCCGCGCAGACCAACCTCGAGCGCGTCGTCAACGGCGGCTTCACGCCCTCGCACGACTACGACCTCATTCACCAGCGCATCGAGATCCGCAACTTCGACTGGGACTCGATCACGTTCGACGCCCGGGTCGCCACCACGCTCGTGGCGCGCCGCCCGCGGGTGGATTCGGTGGTGCTCGACATGGGCAAGATGCTGGTCGTCCGGAGCGTCACCCCGTCGCGCGGGTTCGGCCGGCCCAACGACTCGCTCGTGGTGCGGCTCGCGCGCCCCGCGCGCTACGGCGACACCGTGCGCTTCACGGTGGACTACCACGGCAACATCCGGCAGGGGCAGGGCCTCTACTTCTTCACCGACGACGGCCGCCCGCACCGCCCGCAGCAGGTGTATACCGGCGGCGGGACCGACGGGAACCCGCGCTGGCTGCCGACGTGGGGCGGCCCCGCCGACAAGGCCACGTGGGAGCTTGCGGCGACGGTGCCCGCCGCGCTCACGGTCGTCTCCAACGGCCGGCTGGTGAGCGACCGGCCGGCGCCCGGGCGGCAGCACACCGTCACGTGGCGCCAGGACAAGCCGGCCTCGACCTACCTCATCTCGCTCGCCGCCGCGCCGTTCGTGAGGATCGCCGACCGTTGGCGCACCGTCCCGGTGGACTACTACGTCTACCGCGAGGACAGCGCCCTGGCGCGGCCGCTGTTCGGCATGACGCCCGACGTGATGGAGACCTACAGCCGGCTCACCGGCGTGCCCTACCCGTGGAACAAGTACGCCCAGGTCACCGTCGCTGATTTCATCGGCGGCATGGAGAACGTGAGCGCCACGACCCTGGTGGACTGGCTGCCGGGCCCGCGCGCCTACCGCGACCGGCCCTGGTACCGCCGGTCGCTCATCCCGCATGAGCTGGCCCACCAGTGGTTCGGCGATCTCGTCACCGCGGAGAACTGGGGCAACTACTGGCTCAACGAGGGCATGGCGGAGTTCATGCCCGGACAGTACTGGGGCGCGAAGCTGGGGGCGCACGCGGAGCAGGACTACTACCTCGACGAGTACCAGCAGTTCCTCGGCCTCGACGCGCGGCGGCGGATGCCGCTCTCGACCTACAGCTCGAACAACGTGTACCCCAAGGGCGCGCTGGTGCTCGAGATGCTCAAGACCCTGCTCGGGCCGGAGGGGTTCTGGGCGTCGATCCGCCGCTACCTGACCGACCACGCCTACGGCACCGCCACGAGCGACGACCTGCGCCAGGCGGTGCTCGCGGCGACCGGACAGAGCCTCGGCTGGTTCTGGTCGCAGTGGATCTACCAGGCGGGCTATCCGGCGTTCACTGTCACGTCGAGCTACGATTCGGCGGCGCGCGCCCTCACGCTCGCGGTGCACCAGACCCAGGTGGATACGGCGACCGCGGACAGCACCGGCCTCCGCTTCAGCGTCCCCACCGTGTTCCGCGCCCCGATCGCGATCCGGGTCGGCACCGCGGCGGGCGACGTGGTGCGCCGGGTGACCATCGACCGCCGGGACCAGACGGTCCGCATCGACAGCCTGCCCGGCGCGCCCACGATGGTGGCGTTCGACGACGAGAACGCCGTGCTCAAGACGCTCGACTTCGATCAGCCCACGGCGTGGCTGGCGCGTCTGCTCGAGCGCCACCCGCATCTCTGGCAGCGGGCCTGGGCCGTCTCGCGCCTGGCGGCCCGACCTTCGGACTCGCTGGCCGGTCGGGCGCTCGCCCGCGCGGCGCGCGGGGCCGACTATTTCCTGACGCGGGCCGAGGCCGCGCAGGCGCTCGCCGCCTTTCCCGCCGCGGTCGCTGAGCCCGCGCTGGCCGACGCGGCGCGCGACACCTCCGCGCAGGTGCGCGAGGCCGCGGTGACCGCGCTGGGCGCGCTCGGCGGCGACCGCGCGCTCGCGCTG
>JAICJD010000236.1 GCA_025928645.1 Gemmatimonadales bacterium | reverse complement strand
TCGATGCGGTCGAACGGCATGACGACGGCGGACACGTCGCGCTGATACAGCATGAGCGCGAGATAGGCCGTCGTGAGCGTCCCCGGCACGCCCACCCGGAGCCGGCGCACCGCGGCGCGCGGCTCGGCCGGACGCGGGCGGGTGGAGACCAGCCGAGGTCCGTATCCGTCGCCCATCGACGAGCCCGAGCTCAGGAGCGCATACTCGCGCCAGAGGTAGGCGTACGCGTGAATGGAGACGGCGGTTACCTCGAGCTCCGCCCGGCGCGCCCGCTGGTTCAGCGTCTCGATGTCGGACAGCTCGTGCACGTAGCGCAGGTCGCCGGTGTCGATCTTGCCTTCGGCGAGCGCGTAGAACATGAACGCATCGTCGGAATCGGGGCTGTGGGCGACGCGGATGGTGCGGGGCATGGAGCCTCGAGGGCGCCGGGGTGACGGGTTAGCGGTTTCCGGCGGCCGCCGAGTCGGCGGCGCGGCGGAACTCGTCGAGCGTCGGCTGGTGCTCCTGATATTCCACCCGCCGGGCGGCGCTCTCCGCGGAAAAATGGGCGCGGAAATCTCGCTGGGCCTGACGCCGGCGGGCGGTGTCGTGCTGCAGATCGGCCACGGTGCCCCGGATCACGTAGCCGAACAGGTGGCCGGGGTCGCGCGCGAGGATGGTATCGGCCAGCGCGAGGGCGCCAGGCATGTCGCCAACCTGGATCCGCAGCGCCGCCGCATGATAGCGCGCATCGGCGTCGGTCGAGTCGAGCTGCGCGTAGGCGCCGAGGGCCATGGGCGTGAAGCGGAGGACCGTGGTGCTGTCGCCCTGGTCGGCGGCCTGCATGATCCGGTTGAACAGGCGGTCGAACCGCTCGCGCGGCGTCATCCGGCTGATGTCGGGCGGGGCCCCGCCCGCGCCGGCGAAGGGCGCGGTCTGCGAACCCGACGTCTCACGGGCGCTTACCGCACCGGGGTTGGCCATGTCCGGGGCGGCCGCGGGGCGGGCGTCCCGGATCACCTTGAGCACGATGAGGGCGAGGAGCCCGACGCACAGCACACCGGCCACGAGCCAGGCGCGGCGCTCGCGCGCCGGGAGCGAACCCCTGATGGCGCCGGAGGGCGGTGCGACGGGGCGGCCGCAGCGGTGGCAGAACCGGGCGCGGGCGGACAGCGAGGCGCCACAGGCGGCGCAGCTCCGGGCCACGAGGCAGGTGCCGCAGGCGCCGCAGAAGTTACCGGTCGCTGGCCGGCCGCAGGCGGGGCATGGAGCGGGGGCGGGGGCGGGATCGGCGGTCATCGCGGCAGAAGCGTAACGGGGTGCCGGAGCAGGGGAAAGGCAAAAGCCGCGGCGCCGCTGCCGGACCTTACTCTTGGCGGCGATCGGGGATTTCTTTCAGCCGTTCACCACCCGGAGACATCCTTCATGGCGCACGCCAGGCAACGCCCGGCCGGCACGGGCGAGCGGCCCAGCCTCGACGACTTCCCGACCGACCTGAGCGGCGCGAGCAAGGCCGACCTGCTCGAGCTTTCCGGACGGTACGAGGTCGACTTCATCCGGCTGCAGTTCACCGACATCATGGGCATCAACAAGAACGTCGAGGTGCCCCCCAGCCAGTTCGCCAAGGCGTTCGACGGCGAGATCATGTTCGACGGCAGCTCGATCGAGGGCTTCGTGCGCATCGAGGAGTCGGACATGCTGCTCAAGCCCGACCTGGCCACGTTCCGCGTACTGCCCTACGAGGACGAAGGCGGCCGGGTGGCCCGGCTCCTGTGCGACATCTACACCCCGGACGAGCAGCCGTTCGCCGGCTGTCCCCGGATCACGCTCAAGCGCCAGCTCGAGCGGGCCAAGAAAATGGGCTTCACGATGATGGCCGGGTGCGAAGCCGAGTTCTTCCTGTTCGAGCGGGCGCCCGACGGCGCGCCGATGACGACGACGCACGACGACGCGTCGTACTTCGACCTGGGGCCGCTCGACAAGGGCGAGGAGATCCGCCGCGTCATCGTCGAGCAGCTGGTCGAGATGGGGTTCGAGGTCGAAGCGGCGCATCACGAGGTGGCGGCGGGCCAGCACGAGATCGACTTCAGGTACGCCGATGCGCTGGTCACGGCCGACAACCTGACCACCTTCAAGTTCATCGTCCGCAACGTAGCCAACCGGTACGGCTACATCGCCTCGTTCATGCCCAAGCCGATCGAAGGCATCAACGGGAGCGGGATGCATACCCACCAGTCGCTGTTCCGGGGGAAGGACAACGCCTTCTTCGACCCGAAGGGGGAGTACCAGCTCTCCAAGGTGGCGCTCAGCTACATCGAGGGGCTGCTGCAGCACGCGCGCGGCTTCTGCGCGATCACCAATCCGCTCATCAACAGCTACAAGCGGCTGGTGCCGGGTTACGAGGCGCCGAGCAACGTCGCCTGGTCCACCCGGAACCGCTCGCCGCTGGTGCGGATCCCCGACCGCCGCGGGCTCGGCACCCGGTGCGAGCTCCGGATGCCGGACCCGGCGTGCAATCCGTACCTCGCGCTCACCGTGCAGCTCGCCGCCGGCCTCGACGGGATCGAGCGCAAGCTCCAGGCGCGGGAACCGGTGCACCGGAACATCTTCCGCATGAGCTTCCGCGACCGGCGGAAGTACCGGATCGACGAGCTGCCGCGCGACCTGCACGAGGCGCTCGAGCTGTTCGAGAAGGACCGCGTGGTGAAGGACGCGCTCGGTGAGCACCTCACAGAGCGGTTCCTCGAGGCCAAGCGCAACGAGGTGCTGCAGTACAACCTGCAGGTGAGCCGGTGGGAGATCGAGTCCTACCTGGGGCGATACTGAGCCGCCCCGGGCCGAAGGCGCCCGCCGCTACGCCGCGCGGGTGAGCTCCAGGGTCACCCGGCCGAACGGCAGGGGCAGCTCCATCTCCACCGGGAGGCGGCGGGCGTCGTCGGTGAGCGTGACCTTCATCCGCATGCCCCGGGAGACGATCTCGAGCGACAGCGCCGGCGCGCTCCGGCCGTCGGGCAGCGTCCAGGTGCCGCGGTCCACCACCCGCACCTCGACCGGGTTGTAGCCCGTCTTGAAGTAGCGCGGAATGCTGTAGCTCGCGCCGAGCTTGAGCGGCATGGTGCGGAGGTAGTAGAGGAAGGCCAGCTCGTCGAGCGGGTTGGACGGCGCGGCCCAGTCCTGGGCCTGCGGGATTCCGAGCTCGCGATAGCGACTCGAGTCGGGCACGATCTGGAACTGCGATTCGTCCACGCTGCCGCCCTCGAAGACTCGGCGGTGGAACCGCAGCGAGTTGAACTTCTGGGCGGCGACCCACGAGGTCAGCTCGGCGCCCACCCGAAGCCCGAGCGGCCGGCCCTGGCCCGTCGCGGCGAACACGAAGGCTCGCCGGCCGCGCTCCTGCGCCATGGGGTTCACCGATATCGTGGCCGTACCGACCGGAATGATGCCGAGCTTCGCCTCGTACTCGAGCCGCTCGCCCACGGCGAAGGGATAGGGAGCAACGGCGAGGCGGGCCAACAGCGCGCCGTGGAGCAGCAGACACGAAACCGGCATGGGTACCCCTCAGTGAGTCCAGTGGACGATAATCCCGCCGAGCGTGACGCGACAACCATGCCACCCGAACCCCCCGCCGGCCTGCTGCTCGATCTGGATGGGACGCTGTAC
>JAICJD010000058.1 GCA_025928645.1 Gemmatimonadales bacterium | reverse complement strand
GGCCATCCACCTGAAGTTGAACCGCCGGTTGGGGCTCGAACGCCGCGCCGAGAGTGGCGGCTGAGGGAGGCTGCTGCGCCATGGCCAGGGTCTGCTGGGGCGCCGGCTGCACGCTGTGCGACTCCGTTGCGCTGCTCGGCGCAAAGCCGTCCGCCCCCGCATAGCTCGCCGTCAGGGTCCGGTCGCCGGCCGTGTTGAGCTGGAGCGCGCAGCTTCCCTGCCCGTTCGAGAGCGTAATCGGGCACGAGTCGTTCCCGTCCTGCACCGTTACGGTCCCCGTCGGCGTCCCGGCCGCGGAAGTCACGGTCACCTGCACCGTGACGGGAGCGCCCACCGTCGAGGGGTCGGGCTGATCCGAGGTGATCGCCGTGGTCGTCGCCGCCGCGCCCACCGTGACCGCCTGGCTGGTCACCGAGGCGAAGCCGTCGGCGGAGAACCTGAGCGTCCGCGCGCCCGATGATCCGGTGATCGCGAGCCCGGCAAAGGCCGCCCGGCCGTCGCCATCGGTCGGCTGCGTCATCGAACCCTGCAGGGTGCCGGCGCCAGACGCGATCGCAACCTGCACGCCGACGCCCGCCTGATGGACGGGATTCCCTTCCCCGTCGAGCAGCTGGACGACCGGTTGCGGGTCGAAAGGCACGCCGCTCGTGGCGGATGCCCCCGGCTGCGTGGCGATGCCGAGCCTGGGCGGTGCGCCGCCTATCGCAGCCGCGGTGAACTCCGCCACCCCGATGCCCGATACCACCGCGGTGACCGTGTTGGTCCCGGGTGCTGCGCCGAGCGTCCAGGCCGCGCTGGCGCGCCCATCCGCGTCGGTCGTGGATGTGCCCGGCGTGATGCTCCCGCCGCCGATGCCGATCACCCAGGTGACGGCGACCCCGGGCACCGCGTTGTGCTGCGCGTCGCGTACCTCGACCACGAGCGGCTGTGGGAGCTCCGTGTTCACCGGACCGCTCTGCCCGTTACCCCCCACCGCAGTCACGCCCGAGGCCGCGCCGGCCGTCGCCGTGGCCGTGAAGGTCACGGGCGAGCCCACGAGCCCGTCCACCGCCGCGACCGCGTGCTGCGTCCCCGCGGCGCCGCCGAGGGTCCAGGTGATCGACGTCTGCCCGTCCGGGCCCGTGGAGGTGGACTGTTCGCTCACAGCTCCCCCACCGTCTGCGCTCCACGTGACCGCGACACCCGGGATCGGATTCCCGAACGCGTCGGCCACGCTCACGACGAGCGGCGCGGGCAGTGCCGTGCCCACCGGGGCGCTCTGGCTGTCGCCGCTCGCGACGCTGATCGTGTTCGCGTCCTCGGACAGCGCGGTCACGGTGAACCCGGCCTGCGCGACCATGGCGCCGTCCGCGTTGAGCGCCTCGACCGTTCCGGCCTGCGCGCCCGGTCGCGTTCCCAGCACCACGCCGGCCGTCGCGTTGCCGTTGGCGTCCGTCGTCACCGTATCGGGTGAGACGGACGCGCCGGGGGCCGGGTCGCTCAGCACGAACAGGACGGTGGCGCCCTGGACGGGGCGGCCGTTCGCGTCGGTCACTGCCGCCACCAGCGGCTGCGGCAGCGCCTCGCCCACCCGGCCGTTCTGCTGGTCGCCCTGGACCAGAACGATGCTCGCCGGCTCCGCCGAGCCGGGGAGCAGCAGATCATCGCCACCGCCGCACGCCGTCACGGCGGACACGAGCGCGATCCAGCGCAGTGCCGTCCCTCGTCCCATCCCGTCTCCTTGGAAGAGCCATGCGTGATGTACCGCTCCAATGAGGGGCCGGCCGCGGGCCCATGGCGGTGACCTGCGGCACACCGACGCCAGGCCCCATGTACCTTTCCGAGCGTAACCTCTTGGAGGCTCGCACGGTGCACGCACGTTTCCCGTTGATGCTCGTCGCCCTGCTCGCGCTCCCCGTCAGCATCAACGACGCGCCCATGCGTGGGTTCACCGCCGCCTCGGCGCGCGCGGAGCGCGACTGGGAGCGCCGCTTCCTGGCCATTCCCGATCCCGATTCGCTCCGCGAGGCCATGCGGGTTCTCTCGGCGCGGCCGCACCACCTGGGGTCCGCACGCGACAGCGCCAACGCGGTCTGGATCCGCGACCGAATCCGTGGGTGGGGGCTGCAGGCGGAGATCGAGACCTTTCACGTCCTGTTCCCCACGCCGCTCCAACGTGTGGTCGAGCTGATCGGCCCCCGGCGCTTCGCGGCGCGCCTGCGCGAGCCCGCGATCAAGCAGGACCCCTCCACCGCGCAGCAGGCCGAGCAGCTCCCCACCTACAACGCGTACTCGCCGGACGGCGACGTCACCGCGCCGCTGGTGTACGTGAACTACGGCGTGCCCGAGGACTACGTGCGGCTCGAGCGGATGGGAATTTCGGTGAAGGGCGCCATCGTCATCGCGCGTTACGGGCGGTCCTGGCGAGGCATCAAGCCGAAGGTGGCCGCGGAGCACGGCGCGGTGGGGTGTCTCATCTATTCGGATCCGGAAGACGATGGCTACCATGTCGGCGACACCTATCCCGGCGGACCGTTCCGGCCGCCGGAGGGCGTCCAGCGCGGCAGCGTGCTCGACATGCCGCAATACCCCGGTGATCCGCTCACGCCCGGAGTCGGCGCCACTGAGGGCGCGAAACGGCTCGAGCGCGCGCAGGCCACGACCATCCCGAAAATTCCGGTGCAGCCGCTCTCGTCCGCCGACGCGGAGCCGCTGCTCGCGGCCATCCGCGGCCGGCCCGTACCCGCGGGCTGGGCGGGAGGACTGCCGATCACCTACCATGTCGGCCCGGGCCCGGCGCGGGTGCATCTTCGCCTGCGGTTCGACTGGAAGCTGGTGCCGGTCTATGACGTGATCACGCGGATTCCCGGCGCCGAGCGGCCGGACGAGTGGGTCGTGCGCGGCAACCATCACGACGCCTGGGTGAATGGCGCCGAGGACCCGATCTCGGGGGCGGTCGCGGTGCTGGAGGAAGCCCGCGCCTACGGCCGGCTGCTCGAGCAGGGGTGGAAGCCCCGGCGGACGATCGTGCTCGCGCTGTGGGACGGTGAGGAGCCCGTGCTGCTCGGCTCGACCGAGTGGGTCGAGGCGCACGCGGACGAGCTCCGCCGGAAAGCCGTCGCCTACCTCAATACCGACGGCAACGGCCGCGGGCGGCTGAATGCCGACGGTGCCCCGGCGCTGGCGCGCGTGCTCTCCGAGGTGGGCCGCGACGTGACCGATCCGGAGACCAACCTCTCGGTGTACAAACGGTCACACCTGGGCGAGATCGCCTCGGCGCACAATCCCGACCAGCGGCGCCAGGCGCGCGAGCGCGGCGACCTGCTCATCGACCCGATGGGCTCGGGCTCGGACTACACCGCGTTCTACCATCACCTGGGGATCCCATCGCTCAATCTCGGCTTCGGCGGCGAGGGCGGCGGCGGGGTCTATCATTCGATCTACGACACCTTCCACTGGTTCACCACCTTCAGCGATACGTCGTTCGTGTACGGACGCGCGCTGGCGCAGACCGTGGGGCTTCTCACCATGCGGCTCGCCGGCGCGGAGGTGCTGCCGTACGAGTTCGGGCGCCTGTCGGATCGAGTCGAGGGGAACCTCAAAGAGGTGCAGGACCTCGCGAAGACGGTCCGCGACTCGATCATCGAGCAGAATCGCGAGCTCGAGGAGAGCACGTTCGTGGCGATGAACGACCCCCGCCTGCCCATGGTCCCCCCCGCGCGCGAGGACGTGCCGCCGTTCCTCAACTTCGCGCCGCTGCAGAACGCGGCCGCCCGGCTCAAGTCCGCGACGTCGAGATTCGAGACCGCCTACGCGGCGAGGCCCGACTCGGGCGGACTCGACCAGACCGCCGCCGATCGGCTCAACGCGCTGCTGCTCCGGGCCGAACATGCGCTGGCGCCGCCGGCCGGGCTGCCCGGGCGGCCGTGGTATGCGCAGCTCATCTCGGCGCCGGGGAGATATACGGGCTACGGCGCCAAGACGATGCCAGGTGTGCGCGAGGCGATCGAGGCGAAACGCTGGGGGGAGGCCGAGGCGCAGTCCGCCGTGCTCGGCCGGGCGCTGGAGGCCGAGGCTGCGGTGCTCGACACGGCGTCCACCTTGCTGGAGCAGATGCGGAAGAAATAGCGCGCGGTCGGGTACGGCGTGGATCGTGCGGGCGCCTTTCGGAGGCGGGCGCGTGACATGCAAGCGGCTGCATCCCCCGGCCTGCGTCACGCCCGGCCCGCTGCTACCATTCGGCTCGGTCGTTCCCCGGCTCGAGCGCCCGATCACCTCTGCCCAGAGCGCCATGACTTTCGATCCCCTGCTCGCCGTCGCGTCGTTCGGCATCGGCATCGTCGTCGGGCTCACGGGGATGGGCGGCGGCGCCCTGATGACGCCGGTGCTGGTCCTCTTCTTCCAGGTGCCGCCGCTCGCCGCGGTGTCCTCGGACCTGGTCGCGAGCGCGGTGATGAAGCCGGTCGGCTCGCTGGTCCACCTCCGGCGGGGGACGGTGCACCTCGGCCTGGTCCGCTGGTTGTGCCTCGGCTCGGTGCCCGGCGCGTTCTGCGGGGTGCTCATCGCGCGGGCCATGGGGCGCGGCGAAGCGGTTCAGCACGTGATCCGGCTGGCGCTGGGCGTGGCCCTGCTGCTCGCGGCGATCGGGCTTATCGTGCGGGCCTACCTCCGCCTGCTGGAGCACGCGCGGGTGCGCGACGGCCGAGCCGGCCCGCTGCCCCAGGGGCGCCCGTCGGTCCAGGTCAAGCCGGTGCCCACGGTGATCATCGGGCTGCTCGGCGGCGTCGTGGTGGGGATGACCTCGGTCGGGTCGGGCTCGCTCATCATCATCGCGCTCATGGCGCTCCACCCGAGGCTCACGGCGAGCGAGCTGGTGGGCACCGATCTGGTGCAGGCCGTCCCGCTGGTCGCGTCCGCCGCCCTTGGGCACATTCTCTTCGGCGACTTCCATCTCGACATCACGACATCGCTGCTGGTGGGCTGCATCCCGGGCGTGTGGATCGGCGCGCACCTCTCGGCGCGGGCGCCAGGCGGGCTGGTGCGGCGCGCGCTGGCGTTCGTGCTGCTCGCGTCGGGGCTCAAGCTGCTCAATCTGTCGAATCAGGCCACGGGGATCGTCCTGGGATTGACCCTGCTGTTCGCGCCTGTGCTGTGGATGTTCGTGCGGCGGCACTACGGGTTCCCGGCGCTGGCGGGGCGGCGGCGGCCGGTGCGGTCGCCTTCGGCCCCGTAGGAGAATCGTAGGCTAATAACAAGAAAAGCGAGGATGGGCCCTCCAGGATTCGAACCTGGGACCGACGGATTATGAGTCCGCTGCTCTAACCACCTGAGCTAAGGGCCCGCGACCACAAAAATAGGTCAGGGAGCCTCGAGCGGGAGGGCAGGTT
Organism: Gemmatimonadales bacterium; assembly: GCA_025928645.1. GTDB lineage: Bacteria > Gemmatimonadota > Gemmatimonadetes > Gemmatimonadales > GWC2-71-9 > CAVVWJ01. Next base: position 16,673 of record JAICJD010000058.1, on the reverse strand, counting down.
CGCCCAACGCTGCTGCTTGAAATCCGCTTGACAAGACGAGAGTAGAGTGTCGCACGGCTGGGCGGGACCGGTTTTTCCTGGTCAGCCGTCCTCTCCTCTCGGAGGTCTCTCATGGCCCGCCCTCCTTGACAAGTCGCCTCCGCGGCTGCATTCAGTCAAAATTCAAGGTCCTCCGCGGTACATATACACACCGGGTCCGTTGACCGCAGTCCCGCGGCCCGCTACCAGGCACACCCCCATGCCGTGTACACTGCCGCCCGACACCGCCCCGCGTGTAGCTAGCCGGACATTTCCTTCTCGGACCCTTCGTGTCAGGACCGCCCTGCTCGCCGTGTGCGCCGGCGCGTTCATCGCGTGTGGCGGCGGCGGGTCCAACCTGGCGGTCGACGATCCCGGCGGCACCGACACGCCTCCGACCACTCCGCCGGTGACGGGTACCCCCGGCGACTCGACGCCGGTGACCCAGCCGGGCGACTCCACGCCCTCGCAGCCCGGCGACTCGACGCCTGGCTCACAGCCCGGCGATACGACGCCTCCGTCGCAGCCGGGCGACTCCACACCGGGCGGCCCGGGGCCGACCTTCCCGCCGCCGGGCCCGGTGCATCACGTCGGGATCCCGTTCGGACCCGCCCAGATGCCGAGCGATCAGTTCGCGCTGTACAACGCCACGGTGTACACCGCCACCAACGCCGATACGCTGCGCGCCGTGCTCGCGCGGGCCAACCAGACCAGCCAGCGGCTCTTCATCAACTTCACCGGCAACGAGGTGAACCTCCGCGACGCGAACGGGTTCGCGTTCGACAAGTGGAAGGCCCGGGTCGATCGATTCCTCGGCGTCGACCTCACCCCGTACATCAACGACGGCACCATCGTCGCGCATTTCATCATCGACGAGCCGCAGGACCCGACCAACTGGAACGGCCATCCGGTGACCCAGGCCCAGATGGAGCAGATGGCCGCCTACAGCAAGCAGGTCTGGCCGACGCTGACGACGATGGCCCGCTCGAAGCTCGAGTACCTGCGCGGCGGCCAGTACCCCCACCTCGACGTGGTGCGGATCCAGTACCTCGCCAAGTTCGGGCCGATCGACGACTGGATCGCGAGCAACGTGGCGCAGGCGAAGACGCTGCACCTCGCGATGGTCGGCGGGCTCAACGCGCTGAACGGCGGGTCGAAGGACAGCGGGATCCCGGGCCAGGCCGAGGGCAAGTTCGCCATGAATGCCGACGAGCTCCGCACGTACGGGCGGCGGTTCATGTCCGAGCCGTACGTGTGCGGGTTCCTGCTGTTCCAGTGGGAGCCCGGGTACATGAATCGCCCGGACATCAAGGCGGCGCTGACCGACCTCGCCGGCTACGCCGCCCAGCTGTCGAACCGGGCCTGCCGTCCCTGAGCGGCGGTCAGCAACAAGGCCGCCGGCCCTCCGGCCGGCGGCCGTCGCATGCGGCGCCTTCCGCGCATCAGCCCCGAAATCCCCTCACCCACCCGACGCCCCGCCGTCGCCTCCCCGCGGCTTGAGCCCGCGCAGCTCCGGCGGCCTCCGACCACCCCCGCGGAACTCGCAATGCGCGGGATCAAAGGCCCGACCCGAGGCCTCGCCTTCCCGCCGGCCCACCGCGGCCACGAGCAGCTCGGCGAGCAGCCAGGCCGGCATCCACTCGCCGGCGGCGACGCCCGGGTACAGTGCCGCAAACTGAGGCTTGAGCCTCGCCTGACGTTCCGCTCCCGTCGGCTTCCGTGATGTCGGCATGTCTTCTCCCGGCGCCGCGCGCCGGCTAGCCCTTCCCCGCCCGGAGCCGCTGATAGAGCTCGATGTGACGCTCGGCCATGGCCGACTGGGTGAACCGCTCGTTCACCCGGCGCCGCCCGGCCTCGCCCATCGTGCGCCGGCGCGCCGCATCCCGGCTCATCGACTCGAGCGCCTGCGCCAGCGCGGGCACGTCGCGGAGCGGCACCTCGAGCCCGGTCACGCCCGGCACGTTGACCTCCCGTACCGCGCTCGGCAGCGCGGTCGTGATGACCGGACGCCCCGCGGCCATCGCTTCCAGCACGACCAGGCCGAACATCTCCTCGACGGTCACCGACGGCAGCACCAGGAAGTCGGCGTCGGCCATGCGCCGCGGCAGGTCCTCGTCGGGATATTCGCCATACCAGCGGACCCGGTCGGTGATCGCGAGCGCCTGCGCGAGCGTGCGGAGCCGAGGCCCCTCGGGGCCGACGCCGACCACGTCGAGCCGGAGCTCCGGCACGCGCTCGAGCGCGCGCAGCAGGATGTCGAGCCCCTTGTAGGCGACGAGCCGGCCGATGAAGATCGCCCGCGGAGCCGCGCCGGGCGGCGGCGGCGGAACCGTCTCCCACCGGCGCTGGTCGATGCCGAACGGGATGACCTCGACCTTGCTCTCCCAGCCCGCCAGCTCGCGCGACAGGGCCAGGTGCGCGCGGCTCGGCACGACCACCGCCGCGGCGCGCCGCACGACCAGCCGGGTGACCGGGCGGTAGATCGACCGCCGCGAGTCGGCGTGCTGGGTGACCACGAGGGGCGTGCGCCCGGCGCGGAGGAGGCAGGCCACGTCGGCCAGCGGGTGGGGGTGGTGAACGTGGATGACGTCCGCGCGCTTCCAGGCGGCAGCGATGTATCCGGGCGCGATCTCCTGGGAGCCGAGCGCCGCGAACGAGAAGGCCCGGGTAACCGAGGAAGCCTGGCGGCCCGAACCGCCGGCCTTTCCCCGGCTCTCGACCGCGACCACCTCGACGTGATGGCCCAGCTCGGCGGCCCCTTCGGCGAGCCCCTGAACGACCCGCTCCATGCCGCCCGAGCGCGGCCAGTAGTATTTCGCGAGGTGGAGGATGCGCATGGCGAGTCCCGTCCAAGGTCACCACGACCGGCGATCCAAGTCAACCGCGTCTCCCCGCCTCCCCTTTGACCGGGCGGGGGGCCCGGCGAGATTGGTGGCGTGCGCGCTCTCGTGATCTCACGCGTCTACGCGGACCCCGCGACCCGTGGCAAGCTTCGGGCCCTGGCGGCGCTCGGCGCCACGGTGTCCGCTGCCGTACCCGACCGCTGGGTGCCGGCCGGTCTGACGCAGCAGCAGCAGACGTCCTGGGGCGACGATGGCGGCGTGCGCACCGTGCCGGTGCCGATTCGCGGGCGCGCCCGTCCCACCGGCGACGTCTTCTGGCACGCCGGCACCGTTCGCAGGCTGCTCACCGATTTCCGCCCCGAGATCGTCCAGATCGAGGAGGAGCCCGGCAGCAACGCGGCCACGGCGGTCGCCCGGGCAGCGCGGCGGCTGCGCATCCCGTACGTGCTGCTTACCCGCGAGAGCCTTCCCCAGTCCCGCGGCGCGCTGGTGTCGCTTCGCCGCGGCCGCGCCCTCGCCGCGGCGGCCGGCGTCATCCCGGTGAATTCGCTGGCCGAGCGGCTGGCGCTGAAGGGGCATTCGTCGCTGCCTCACCGGACCATTCCGCAGATCGGGACCGCCCTGCCGCTCGCCGTGCAGCGCGTCTCCCATCAGGGTCTGGCCATCGGTTTCATCGGCCGGCTGATCCCGGAGAAAGGGCTCGACCTGCTGTTTCGCGCGGCCGTCAAGCTCATCGGCCGGTGGACCATTACCGTCGTGGGCACCGGCCCCGCGCAAGAGGAGCTCGAAACGCTGGCCGAGCGGCTGGGCATCGCAGGCCGGGTCACCTGGCTCGGCGCCTTGCCCCGCCAGGCAGTGGACGAAATCTGGCCGCGCCTCGACGTGGTCGCCCTGCCCTCGCGCTCGACGTCGCGCTGGACCGAGGTCATGCCGCGCGCGGCGCTGGAGGCGATGGCCCACGGGATCGCGGTGGTCGGGAGCAGCGTCGGGGCCATTCCGGAGACGCTCGGCGAGGGCGGCATCGCGGTGCCCGAGGAGGACGCCGGGGCCCTGTGCGAGGCGCTCCAGCGGCTGCACGATCAGCCGGCCGAGCATGAGCGGCTCGGCGCGGCCGGCCGCCGGCGCATCATGGACGGCTACACCGACGCCGCGATCGCCGAGCGGACCCTCGCGTTCTGGCGCGAGCTCCTGCACGCAACCGCTTGACTTCGGCCAGTTTACGAGCCATCTTCGCCCCCCATGCCCAGCATGATCTCGGGTAGGACCCTGGTGGCCGGGGCGGCGCTCGCCCTGGCCGCGGTTCTGGTCGTGTGCCCAGTGCGGATCGCCGCCCAGGTGCCGACCGGCCAGCAGCCGCAGTTGCCCTCCGGCCAGCTTCCGTCTCCCGAAGAAGCGGAACAGATGCTCCGCAACCAGCCCGAGCTGGTGCAGCAGCTGCGCGACCGGTTGACCCAGTCGGGGCTCACCCCCGACCAGGTGCGCGCCCGGCTCCGCGCCGCCGGTTACCCCGAAGGCATGCTGGACGACTACCTGCAAGGCGCCGATACGACGCACACCGCCCAGTTCGGGCCCCGCACGCTCGACGCCGTCGAGGCGCTCGGCGTGCTGAGCGCCGAGCAGCGCGACTCGCTCGCCCGGGCCGACTCGGGGCAGGTCATGAGCGACTCGCTCCGCGCCGTAGTCGACAGCCTGCGCGCGCTCCGGTCCGATTCCATCCGGGCCGACAGCCTCGCGGATTCGCTCGCCGTGCTGCGCGGCGGCCTCAAGCGGTTCGGCCTCGAGACCTTCCGCCGCTACAGCACGCGGTTCCAGCCGTCCACGGCCGGACCGGTGGACGAGAACTACCGGCTCGGCCCCGGCGATGTGCTGGTCCTCATCCTCACCGGCGACGTCGAGCGCGCGTATACCCTCGAGGTGACGCGGGAAGGGTTCATCGTCATCCCCCAGGTGGGCCAGGTGTACGCCGCCAACCTCACGCTGGGCCAGCTCCAGGACCAGCTCTACGGCCGGCTCGGCCGGGTCTACTCCGGTGTGCGCCGCACCAACCCGACGACCCGCTTTCAGCTTTCGATCTCCCGGCTCCGGAACATCCAGGTGTACGTCGCCGGCGACGTGGTCCGGCCGGGCGCGTACCAGATGTCCAGCGCCGGCACCGTGCTCACCGCACTGTACGCGGCCGGCGGACCCACGGCCAACGGCAGCTTCCGGCAGGTGACCATCCGCCGGGGCGAGAAGCTGGTGGACAGCCTCGACATCTACGAGTACCTGGTCCACGGGGTGAATCCCACTCGCGTCCGGCTGGAGAATGGCGACGTGGTGTTCGTGCCGGTGCATGGCGGCCTGGCCGCGGTGGCCGGCCGCGTGCTGCGCCCGGCGATCTACGAGCTGCTGCCCGACGAGACGCTGCGCGACGCCATCGCGTTCGCGGGCGGCTTCGATCCGTCGGCCGGCACCGCGCGAGTAACCATCCAGCGCATCCTGCCGCCGGCCTCGCGCGGACCGGACGGGCGGGCCCGGATCGTGATCGCGGTCGGCGCCGATCAGTTCAGCAACGGCATGGCGCCGGCGGTTCCCATGGCCCCCGGAGATTCGGTAACGGTCTACCCCGTTGCCGACCGTCTCCGGGGTTTCGTCACCGTGCGCGGCAACGTCTATGTCGAGGGAGAGGTCGGGTTCACGGGCGGGATGAAGCTGAGCGATGCCATCCGGCTCGCCGGCGGCGTCAAGCCCGACGTGTACCTGCCCCGCATTCTGGTGACCCGCATGCGCGACGACTCGAGCCTGGTGCAGCTCCGGTCCGCCTTTGCGGACTCGACCGGCCGCCTGGCCGACGATCTGACGCTCGAGGACCAGGACGAGATCCGGATCTTCTCGCGCACGACCTTCCGCACCGAGCGCTACGTCGCTGTCGTGGGCGCCGTGCGGCGGCCCGGGCGGGTGCCGTTCCGCGAAGGGCTGACGATGCGGGACGTCATCCTCCTGGCCGACGGGCTGACGCAGGATGCGCAGCTCGAAGCCGAGGTGGCGCGCCTGCCCGAGAACCGGCGGCCGGGTGCGCTGGCGACGACCGTCCGCGTGCCGTTGGATTCGACCTATCTGCCGGGCCACGCAGCGCCGGCCGCGGGCGGCCCCGGCGACGCGCCGCTGCAGCCGTACGACAACGTCCTCATTCCCCGCAACGGCGAGTTCTCGCTCCAGCGCACGGTGGTTGTGGCGGGGCAGGTCAAGGCGCCGGGCCGCTACGCGCTCCGATCCAAGACCGATCGCCTGTCGGACATCATCGCCCGCGCGGGCGGACTCACCCCCGAGGCCTATCCGAACGGGATCAGGTTCTACCGCGCCTATGCCGGCAACCGTCCGACCGGGACCGACCGGCTGCCGGTGCTCGACTCCGCCGCGCGCCGGCGCGACTCGCTGCCGCGCGGGCTTCCCGAGCGCGTGGGCATCGACCTGCCTCAGGTGCTCAAGGATCCCAAGTACCGCGACAACATCATTCTGGTGGGCGGTGACTCGATCTACATCCCCGAGTACGACCCGATCGTGCTGGTGCAGGGCGCGGTCAACTCACCGGGGCCGGTTGCCTATACGCCGGGCAAGAATCTGGACTGGTACGTGAATGCCGCGGGAGGGTACACCCAGGCCGGCGATCAACGGCACGCCTACCTCACCCAGCCCAACGGCGAGCGCCAGGGCGTGAAGCGCAAGGCGGTGCTGGCTGATGACGTGCCGAGGCCCTTGGCGGGCGCCGTCGTGTTCGTGCCCCCGAAGACGGCAGCCGAGCCGAGCAGCAACGTGATCGGCGTCGTCGCCACGGCGGCCCAGGTGCTCGCGACGCTCGCGACGCTCATCGTCGTCGTGCGCCAGAAGTAGCCGGCGCTCAGTTCGGGAGCGCCGCCACCGTCGCCTCCTCGCTGGGCGCCACCACCGTCGTCCCGAAGTCCGGCACGAGCCGCCCCAGCAGGTCGCGGATCTCGTCGTCCGGGCGTCCCTTCTGGGCGCTCTGCACCAGCAGCTCGACCATCGCGCCGAGCCCGATCGGCAGGCTGCCGTTCTTGGCCCGGAGCACCTTCGGGTGATCGGTCGGGATGGCGCTCTCCGCATCGAAGAACAGCTCCTCGTACAGCTTCTCGCCCGGCCGGGTGCCGGTGAACCTGATCTCGATGTCGCTGCCGACCTCGAGCCCCGAGAGACGAATCAGATCCGTAGCGAGGTCCAGCACCTTGACCGGCTCGCCCATGTCGAGCACGAACACCTCGCCGCCCGAACCGAAGGCGCCGGCCTGCAGCACGAGCTGCACCGCCTCCGGAATGGTCATGAAGTAGCGCCGCATCTCGGGATGGGTGACCGTCACCGGGCCGCCGTTCTGGATCTGGCGCAGGAAGGTCGGCACCACGCTGCCGCGGCTCCCGAGCACGTTCCCGAAGCGGACCGCGACGAACTTCCGCCCGTGGGTCTCCGCGATCTCCTGCACGATCCGCTCGGCGACCCGCTTCGTGGCGCCCATCACGTTGGTCGGACGGACCGCCTTGTCGGTCGAGATCAGCACCAGGTGCTCCGCCCCGAACTCGGCGGCCAGCTCGGCGACATGCCGAGTGCCCAGCACGTTGTTGGTGACCGCCTCGGCGATGTTTCCTTCCATGAGCGGCACGTGCTTGTGGGCGGCCGCGTGGAATACCGAATACGGCCGGTGCTGCGCGAACACCTGGCGAAGCCGTTCGCGGTCGCGCACGTCGGCGATCACCGGAATGGCCGTGACCGTCGGGAAGTGCTCGCTCAGCTCGGCCAGGGTGTCGAAGATGGAATTTTCGCCGTGCCCCAGCAGGACGATCTGGGCGGGCTCGAGCCGGGCGAGCTGGCGGCAGAGCTCGCTGCCGATCGAGCCGCCGGCCCCGGTCACCAGCACGGTCTCGCCGGTGGCGAGACTCCGCACCTGCTCGAGATCGGTCTGGATCGGGTCGCGGCGGAGGAGGTCCTGGATCTCGACCTGGCGCAGCGACGCGACCGTGACCCGCCCGGAGATGATGTCGAACATGCCCGGCACGGTGCGGGTCTTCGCCCCGACCTCGAGCGCCGCCCGAACCACCTGGCCCACCACCGCGCCGGAGGCGCGCGGCATGGCGATCACGACCTCGTTGATGTCGTGCGCCTGCACGAGCGCCGGAATCGCCGCCAGCGGCCCCATGACCGGGATGTCGCACAGCCGGTGGCCGTGCTTGGACCGGTCGTCGTCCACGAAGCCCACGGGATTGAGGCCGAGCGCCGGGTGCCCCAGCAGCTCCTTGACGATCATCTCGCCGGCCGCCCCGGCGCCGACGATGAGCGCCCGCGGGGCATCCAGCAGCCGGCGGTGCTGGCGCCGCCGCCCGACCGACCGGACCGCGAACCGGGGCGCCGCGGCGAACGCCGCCGTCAGCAGGCCGTCCATGAAGAGCACGCTGAGCGGCACCCGCATGACGGTGAGGCCGAGTCCCGGCAGCACCAGCGCGCCGAGCGCCAGACCGGTCACCCCGGACACGGTGCTGGCCGAGATGAGGCGCTCGATATCCACGATGCTGGCGTAGCGCCAGAGCCGCCGGTAGATGCCGACGCGCCAGAAGATCGCAAGCTTGAGTGGAAGGGAGATGAGCAGGAACAGCAGCGCGGCGTGGTTCTGAACGGGCCCCCACTCGAAGCCTTCGAACCGGAGGGCGAAGGCCAGGATCGTGGCGGAAGCAAAGAGCAAGAGATCCGAGGCGAACAGGTAGCGGTTGCGCAACCGGCTGGCCAGGGGGACCATTGGGTCAGATGCCATTCCGGAAGAGTATCTCCGGGCAGGGGGTAACAGTCAAGGCAATGACCAGCCACAGCTTAGGAGAATGCGCGCCGCGGCGCCTCGTTCTGCGCAAACCCCGGGCCAAACGTAAACCCTCACTTTTCGCCGGTAAACACCTCCAGGCGCGTCAAACTGACTCTCCTTCGGGACGGTTGTAGCCGTCTTCTACCGTCATCGGACAGCAACGCTCGACGGCAAGATAGAGAGCGACGAGCGCCCCGGCGGCACCCATCACCAGGTAGCCGAGCCACGAGTGCTCCCTCACCACCAGCAGGGCGGCGGTCGCGAGCGCCACGCTCAGGCCGGCGACCAGCAGGGTCACCTGGCGGTGCGACCATCCGGCCTGAACCGCGCGCTGATAGGCATGCATCCTGTGGCCGGCATACCACCGCTCTCCTCGCCCCATCCGCCGGAGCAGCGTCACCGTCGCGTCGACGAAAAACGGCCCGAGCAGCACCAGCCACAGCAGGGCCGGCAGCGCCCGCGCGTTCTCCGTGGCGAGCGCGAGGCCGCCGAACGCGTAGCCCAGGAATCCCGACCCTACGTCGCCCATGAAGAGTCGTGCGGGCGGCCAGTTCCACACGAGGAAGCCGGCGGCCGCCGCGGCCACCAGCAGGGCGACGAGCGCCAACGGCGCGCCCCGGGTCGCCAGCAGCAACGCTCCCGCGGAAGCGACGACGAAGGCCTCCGCCGCGGCCAGGCCGTCGATCCCGTCCATGAAGTTGTAGAGGTTGGTGAGCCAGACGATGCCCAGCATTGCGAGCAGTGTCCCTCCGATGCCCAGATGCACGGCGCCGGCGTTGATCGTGAGATTCGGCATGCCCCCGAGCCACGCGACCGTCCACGCGGCCGCCGCAACGTGCGCCACGATCCGGAGCCACGGCCGCACTTCGTGCCGGTCGTCCAGCCATCCCACGACCGCGACCAGGAGCCCGCCGCCGACGAGCCCGATGGCGATTCGCGGAATGATGAGGTGCAGCCGCTCGAGGATGGCGATGCCCGCGAGCACGACGACCGCGATGGCGAGCCCGCCGCCGCGCGGCGTCGGGACCGAGTGGGAGCTGCGTTCGTTGGGAATGTCGAGCAGGGCGTGGGAGAGCGCCCAGCGGCGCACCAGCGCGGACAGCCCCGCGCTCGCGAGAAACGCGGTCAGGCCGAGCAGGATCGTCTCGCCGCCGAGCCGCATCAGGACGTCGCCCTTGCCCGGGTGCGGAGCCACTCGCACGTGATCCTGAGCGCCTCGGGCACCGAGTACGGAGGCCGAAAGCCGGTGAGCCGGGCGAGCTTCGACGCATCCACGGTGAGCGACCCCGTCAGCCGATCGATCGCGGCGGTGGTGAGCGGGAATGGGGCCACGCGCGCCAGCACGTCCCCCGCCCTGCCGGCCGCGTGGAGCACTCCGGCAGGGACGGACAGGATCCGTGGCTTCCGGCCCAGGGCCCGCCCGATCTCCCGGGCCAGCTCGGCGGTGGACAGGTCCTGGCCGTCAGTCACGAAGAACGTGTCGCCGCCGGCCTCGCTTGCCAAGGTGGCGAAGATGGCGGCGGTCAGATTCCCGGTAAAGAGATAGCTCCGGCGATTGTGCGCCGCGCCCACCGGAAGCGGCACGCCGCGCGCGACCGCCTGGAACAACCGCAGCGCGTTGGCCTTCATCTCCGGGCCGTACACCAGAGGCAGGCGCAGGATGGGCGCGTGCAGCCCGGCTCCCGCCGCGCGCTCGCGGACCAGCGCTTCGGCCTCGAGCTTGGTGGCGCCGTAGGCGTCGGCCGGCGCGGAACGCGTCTCTTCCGTCCACGGGGCCTTGTTCCGCTCGCCCACGGCCTTGACCGTGCTCGCCAGCACGAAGTCGCGGACTCCGGCCGCGAGCGAGGCGTCGAGCAGCGTCCGGGTGCCTTCCACGTTCACCGCGCGGTACGGCGCGGCGCCCGGTGCGTCGGGCGGAGGGCTCGGGCCCGCGTGGACGTGCGCCGCCAGATGAACCACCGTCTCGACGCCGGCCAGGGCCCGGCTGATTCCGAGGGTGTCGTCGAGACCGGTCACCGGCCAGGGCTCGACGCCGGCGCCTGCCAGGGCTGCCGGGCGGCGGGTGAGCGCGCGGACCGGAGTCCCCCGCTCGACGAACGCGCGGCAGACGTGGCCGCCCAGGAACCCCGCGGCGCCGGTGACCAGCACCCGCCGCGGCAGTGGGCGGGTCACCAGAGCTTCCACCCGTGGCGGCGGAAGAACGTGGCCGCCGAGCGGACGAACATGCGGCGGTGGGCCCAGCCTTTGGCGGCGGCGTATCCTCCCACGTGGACGATGCGCACGTGGGGGACGTAGGCGATGTCGGCGAGCCGTCTGAGCCTGAGGCTGAGGTCGAAGTCCTCGAAGTACAGGAAATATTCCGGCGAAAAGCCGCCGAGACGCTGCAGCAGCTCGCGCCGCACGAACATGAAGCAGCCACTCGCGATCGGAATGCCGAGCGCGACCTCGTCGGCCGGAAGGTCACGCATTTCGTAGTGGTGGAGGCGGCGCCGGAAGGGACGCCGGAGCCATGATGGCGCAAACCCGCGCAGGGCGAGGACCATGAGGCTGGGGTGCCGCTTGCACAGGTATTCCCGGCCGCCCTGGCCGTTGTGGACCTGCGGCGTCACCAGTCCGACGGTGGGATGCGTCTCGAGGAAACGCGCCGCTTCGATGATCGCGCGCGGCTCCAGCACCACATCCGGGTTCAGGATCAGATAGTAGGACCCCCGCGCCTCGCCGATGGCGAGGTCGTGGCCTCGACCGTACCCCACGTTGCCGTGGCCGCGTCGTATCGCTGCCGCGAGCCAGGGCACGCCGCCGAGAATGTCCTGCACGAGCGAATCGATCGCCGCCGGATCGGTGCTGCCGTTGTCGACGATGTCCACCCGAGCGGCGCCGACGACGCCTGCCCGCTGCGCCTGCTCGAGCGCCTCGCGGAGCGAGCGCAGCGTAGAGCGCAGCACCGCCAGGTCCGGTCGGAACAGGACCAGAGAGACCGACAGCGCCGTTTGCGGCGCCTCGGCACCGCCGGGATTCACTTGGCGATGGGACCCGACGCCCGCGGTGCCAGCGGCTGGTGCATCGCCGTCTGCTCCTCCGGAACCTCTTCGCGCCGGCGCTCGGGTCTCCGGGTCGGCATGCCGCCCCGCGGTCCGAATGCCCGCCGTACCGCCGCCGCCAACGCGCCCAGGCCCATTCCGAGCAGGCCGGCCAGCAGCGCCTTCACCAGCGCAAGCCGCGCGTCCGGCTTGGCGGGTCGATCGGGCGGCTCCACGATCGTGATGACGGGCGTGTTGCGCACCTCGTCGATGCGGGCCGCCTCGTACGACTGCGCTAGGGTGGTATAGACCTGCTGCTGCATGTTCACCGCGCGCTGGAGGCGGTCGTACTCGAACTGCAGCTGCGGCGCGTTCTGGTACACCCGGTTGCGCTGCAGGAAGACCTGGAGCCGCGATTCCGCCGCCCGCAGGCTGTCCTGCGCCTCGGCAACCCTCGCTTCGACGAATTGCCGTTCGGCGCCGGCCTTGGTCTGGCGGCGGTGGAGGTTGAACTCGCTCACGAGCTGCACCATGCGGAGGCCGACCTGCTGGGAGAGCTCGGCCCAGTTGGTCGTCACCGCCAGATCGACCGTGCCCGTTTCGCGCCCGATGGTGACGTCGAGATGCCTCAGGAGATCCTTGGCAGCCGCATCGCGGCGCGCCGCCGGCGTCGAGCCGCGGGCATGGAACAGATCGATCAACGTGCTGTGAACCGAATCGCTGCCGGTCGAGAACGCATAGCGGGTTTCCACCGTTTCGCGGAGAATGTCGCGGGACTGGAGCAGCTGGGCGTAGAAACTCGGCGAGCCGCCAGGGTCGCTGCCGGGAACCGACACGCCGAAGGTAGCGGCAAGCCCAGACAGTCCGGACATGGGGTTCTCCGACGACTCCGGCATGAACCGCGCGGTCGACGTGAACGTGCGCGACCGGGCAAAGGAGATCGCGCCCACCAGGATCGCGAGAATGAGACCCGTGCCGAGAATGAGCCGGCGATGCTCCAGGAAGAAGGCGAGCAGGCTCGCCAGCGACAGCTCGTCATCGGGTCGAGCGGACCACGGCTCCGCGTCGGCGGAAGTGCTGCGCGTTGGATTCATGCTGACGGCCTTCCCCGAGGTGGAGTGGTCACGACGCCGCTCGGGCGACGGCGGGCGCTGCGCTCGCAGGCATCGCCGGTCTCACGAGCGCCGCCCATTGCAGCAGCAGGCACGCGAAGATGGTCATGCTGACGAAGTTGAGCACCATGGGATTGGTCATCTCCGCAAACAGCAGGGCGGCCCCGCTCCCCATGAGGGATGCCACCTCGCCGCGCTTCCACCGCCGGGCCTCCCATGCGGTGAGCGCCCAGCCGGCGAGAAAGGCGCCGCTGAGCACGACACCGAGAAGGCCGAGCTTGGCGAGCAACGCGTACGGCATGTGCTCGTAACTGTATGGAGCCTCCTCGGAGCGGACGTACCCCGGCGCAAACGCGCCATACCCGCTGCCCACGACGGGGTGCTCGTACCAGAGCTGCAGCAGGTGCGGGGCCTGCTCGATTCTGGCTCCGATGCTGGGGTCGTCGCGGGAGGTCGTCGACGCGAATCGGGCGAGCCACGGCTCGAGGGCGCCCGCGGCGGCCAGCACGCCGATCAGGAGGCTCACCGTGATGACGCTCGCGGCGGCGAATCGCATCAGGGTTCTGCCGGCCGTGCGGCGCGTCACGGTCACCGCCTCGGCCACCAGCAACCCGATCGCGAGCCCGATCCAGATTCCCCTGGAGTAGGTCACGAAGAGGTCCATGAGCAGGATCCCCTGGAGCAGCCGGCGGAGGCGAAATCCCGAGAATGCCACCGGCGTCCAGAAGAAGCCGAGCAGACACCAGAGCGTGGAGATCCAGAAAACCCGAAAGAAGCCATCGGGGAGCCGCCCCACGAACAGCTGATCGCCGGCGCCCCGGAACAGCGCGTCCAAGGCGAGCGGCACCACCCAGCTCACCTGGTAGAACAGCGTGCCGATGACCCAGAGACCCACCTGGAAGATTGCGAGCACCACGGAGGTCACCACGACCAACCGTTGCAGCCCCCCGGTGACCCTCGGGAGCTGCTCGGGCTCGAGGACCGCCAGCATGAGCACTACGGGGATCAGGACGACGAACGCATAGGGCTCGCGCAGAGACCAGTGCATGTTCGTCCCCATCATCACCGGCACCACGGCCACCCAGATGCCGTTCAGGATGGCGAACCCGCTCACGCTCAGTATGGGCACGAGGTGCGAACCGGCGACCCGTCCCCGGACGAGGACCGCGAACAGCAGCACGGCGCACGACGCAGCGAGCAGCAGCAGTCGCACGGAGATGCCGCCGTAGTTGCCGAACGGTCCGCCCAGGATCGTCTCGACAATGAAGCAGGCCGGGAGGAGCAACACGCCGCGGGGAAGCCGGCGCGTGACGGCGCCGGCGGCCCCTGTCGCCGCGCGGCGGTCAACGCCCATTCCGCCCCGCCACGACCTGCTCGTAGACCTCCAGTGTTTCTCTCGCGCAGCGCTCCCAGCTGAAGCGGCCCGCCCGCTCGCGGCCTCGGCGCGCAAGGTCGCGGGCAAGGGCTGGGTCGGTGGCGACACGGAGCAGCGCCTCCGCGAGGCCGGCCACGTCGTCGGGATCGACGAGCACGGCGGCGTCCCCGGCCACCTCCGGCATCGAGCTCACGTTCGTGGTCACCACGGGGGCCCCGCAGCGCATGGCCTCCAGCACCGGAAGCCCGAAACCCTCGTAGCGCGAGGGATAGGCAAAGACCCGAGCCCCGCCGTACAAACCCGGAAGGTCTTCCTTGGCGACATAGCCGGGAAACCGCACGCGGTGGCTCAGGCCGAGCGCTTCTACCTGTGCGAAGACCTGATCGTACATCCAGCCCCGCTTGCCGGCGATCACCAGGTCGAGCCCCGGAAGCCGCTCGGCCACCCGCCCGAATGCAGCCACCAGACGATCCACGTTCTTGCGGGGCTCGAGAACGCCCACGTACAGGATGTAGCCGTCCGGCTCCAGGCCGTACCGACCGCAAGCCTCCGTGATGCGTTCGGGCGCGGGCGGCTCGAATTCGGCTCCCGCCGCGAGGGGCACCGCCGTTACCCGTCCCGGGTCGAGGTGCCAGAGGCGGACGAGATCGTCACGCGTGCTTTCCGAGATGGTGACCAGGCGATCGGCCTTCCGTGCACTCCACCGCATCATCGCGGGGAAGTATACCCGCTTTAGCGCCTGGTGGAGTTCGGGGTGAAGCAGAAACGTCATGTCACAGAACGTGACCACCGCCCGAGTGGGGTGACGCAGCGGCATCGTGTAGTGCGGAGAGTGGAGTACGTCGAGCCCGCGCCGACGCACGTCGCGCGGGAGTCCTACCTGCTCCCATGCCAGGCGCAGGCCGCGAGCGGGAAGGTCGACGGGAACCAAGGTAAAGTTGGGCCGTGAGATCCCGAACTGGGCGATGTGGACCGGTTTGGCGAACACCACATAGGTGTTGTCCGAGTCCACCGCGGCGAGTCCGCCCAGCAGACCGAAGACATAGGTAGCCACCCCGGTGCGCTGCAGCGGGAGGGCGGTTGCGTCGATGCCGATACGCACGCGAAGCTCACGGACGAATGTTCCTGGGACGCGCCGGGCGTCCCTCCTGCCGAATCACCCCATGCTCCCGACAATCCCGGGCGTGCGGGCGGGGAGCGTCACCGGCCGCGTTGGGGCATCCGCCTCGAAGTCTCTTTGATAGATCACCGTATAGTGCCAGCTCAGATGCCGCATGCCGGGCACACGGAGAACCACTCGATCGAGCGCGATGATGGCCGATTCGGCGGCTTTCGGCAGCCGGATGCGCCGGCGGAGTCTCAGCACCCGATACAGAAATTCCAGGCCGTAGTGCATGACACCGGAGATCAGCCAGACCGGCTCGAGCCGCACCACTCGCAGGCCGTTCGCCGCCGCGATCCGCTCGAAGTCACGGACGAGGAACCCCTCCGCCTCCTCGTCCGCGGGAGAGTGAGCCTTCGCCGGCAACAGCCGCCTGACGCGCCGGACGATCGTCTTGAGCATCAGGAAGAGCCGTCGGTTGGGCTCGATTGCATAGATGAGGAACCCGCCGGGCCGGGTGGCTCGCTTCATCTCCGCCACGGCGTTGTCGGGCTCCGGCAGGTGATGCAGGGCGCCGACCATGTAGATGAAGTCGAACTGATGATCCCCGAACGGAAGGCGCGACGCGTCGGCGGTGAAGTACGTCACGCGCGGGTCGGATACCCCGCCGGCGACGTAGGCGGCCTGCGCCTCCGAAATTTCGGAGAAGACGTACCGCCCGAATGACGCCCCCGTCTCGAGGAACAACCGGAGGTCGAATCCGACGCCGCCCCCCAGCTCGAGAATGCGCGATTGCGCGTCGGTCCGGCTCGCGATGAACTCCACCGCGCGGCGGTGAAAGTGGAGGTTGCGTAGCGTGTTCATCTGCGCCAGCTCGATCCACTGCTCCACGAGGCCGGCGTGATACGAGGCGTCGCCCGCCAGCGTCTCCGACACCGCATGCGGGAGAAGGGAGTGGACTGCGCCGCGAATGGCGAACGCGTGCCCGCCCGCGCACACGAGCCCGCCCTCGCGCCGCACGAGCGGCTGCCGGCAATCGGGGCAGCTCAGCGCGATATCGTCCACGCGCTCACCGTCACGACACCCGCGTCGACGATCGTGACCCACCGGCTTCGGACGGATAGGTCGGTCCCGTCCGGTGACGGAGGTAGCCGTCGACCAATCCCCGCCCGAGCAGGCGGGCCTCCCCGGCCCGGCCGGCGAGTGCCACCTGCGCCATGCGCACGAAGCGGGTGCCGACCACGTAGGCGTGGGCGACGAACCGCCGCAGCGGCCCTCGTACGTTTCGGGAGATGAAGCGGGGACGGTTGCGGGTGAAGTAGTACACCGCCGCAGGCGAGGCGCCATCGTCGTCTCCCGCCTCGCTG
>JAICJD010000137.1 GCA_025928645.1 Gemmatimonadales bacterium | reverse complement strand
CGGCGGCGCGGCGTCGTAGTTGGACGACTCGGTCATCGTGCCGCCCTGGTTGAACACGTACATGAACTCCAGGTCCTTGATCGTGGCGAACGCGCCGCTGGTGAACTGCAGCCTGGCCCGCCACTGGCCGACGAGGTCGGGCGCCGAGTTGGCGGGCGGCGAGTTGAAGAGCGCCGAATTGACGGGGGCCGGCGAGCCGAACGTTGATGCGCCGAGCACCCCGATCGCTCCGAACGACACCAGCGCCATCGCACGCATCGAAACGCTCTCCTTACCGCGTGAACTGATCACGCTGTGAACGGGACCGAGGCCACCAGGGCTGAGGAGCGGCGGGCCAGGCTGGAGCTCCGAAGGGGCGCGTTGGAACACGCCGGGGAGGAGACCGCGCGGCCGTTTGCGCGGGCTCCGGACCAGAGCGTTCCGCAGCGCCCCGAAGGAGCTCCAGCCTCGCCCGCCGCTCCCCGGGGCCCCCGTGGCCGACCTCGAAGCAATCACTTGAGCGCAAGAATCCAGCCGACGATCGCGTGGAGCTCCCCGCCGGGCACCTGCGGATTCGGCGTCATCGGGATCGATCCCCACACGCCGGCCCCACCCCGCCTCACCTTCTCGACCAGCCGCTCCTCGACCTTCTGTCCCCGATACTTCGCCGCGACCTCCTGGAACGCCGGCCCGACCACCCGGTGATCTACCGCGTGGCAGCCGGTACAGCCGTACTTCGCGATCATCTGGCTCGGCTCGCCCGCCGAATCGGGCGTAGGCGCGCCGGCGGCCGCCTGCTCGGCCCCCGACGGCGAGGCCTTTTCCTCGGCGGCCGGCCCGGGCGGCGTCGGCGCCGGCGGGGTCGCCGCGGCGTTGCCGCCCGGCAGCCAGGACGTCGTGGGCACGACCGGAGGCACGGCCTGCGCCTTGATGTAGGCCATCAGCATCCACACGCCGTCGGTGCCGACGACGCCGCCGTACGCCGGCATGCCCTTGGGCCGGCCATAGTAGATCGAGCGGAAGATCTCGTCGTCCGATCCGCCGTAGCGCCAGCGCCCATCGACCAGGCTTGGTCCCACCCATCCGACCGCGCCGCCGCCGTGGCAGCCGTCGCAGTTCATGGAGCTGAACAGCGCCTCGCCGGCCTTGGGATCGAGCCGGGCCGGGCGTGGAGCGCTGGGCGCGTTCGCGGCGGGCAGTGCGCCGCCGGCCGGAATCCTGTCCACCGCGTCGACCCGGGGCGCCTCCGTGGGCTTGCTCGTGCTTCGCGCCTGACATGCGACGGCCGCCACCGCAGCGAGGATCGTGACGGTCGTTCGCATCGCGCCGGTCACTCGCCGAGCCCGAAAATCCACACCATGCCGCCCTGGCTGGTGTGGCGTCCGATGTCCTTGTACGGATCCGACGGCTGGCGCACGTCCGCCGGATCGTCCGAGCGGACGTCGCCCGCGAGCAGGAACCAGTCCCCGCCGATACCGGCGTACACCGCGACGTACTGCTTGCCGTCGGGACCCAGGTACGTGATCGGGTTCCCGACGATGCCCGAGCCGACCTTGAACTTGGAGAGGAGCTTGCCCGTGCGCGCGTCCACCGCCTTGAACCAGCCGTCGAGCGTGCCGTAGAACGCGACGTCGCCCGCCGTCACCAGCGCGCCGCTCCAGGTGGGAAAGTGCTCCTTGTCCTCCCACACCTTCCGCCCGGTGCTCGCGTCCCAGGCCATGAACGAGCCCAGGTGCCCGCCCGCCCCGGCGTGATAGGGCGTACCCGCGCCGATGTAGGGCGTCCCGCGGAAGTGCTGGGCCGGCACGGCCGCGTAGTCCATGCACATGTTGTTGGTCGAGGTGTAGAACCACCCGGTGCGGGGCGAGTACGCCGCCGGCGAGGCCGGGCTCACGCCGCCCTCCAGGCTCGGGCAGACATCCTTGACGTTGCCCTTCGACGCGCCGGTCTGCTTCGTGGAGTCGAGGATCGGGCGGCCGCTCTTGAGATCGATGCCCTTGGCCCAGGTGACCTGCACGAAAGGCGGCGCGGCGAGCACTTCGCCCGTCGCGCGGTCGAGCGTGTACTGGAACCCGTTCTTGTTGAAGGTGACCAGCGCCTTGCGCAGCCGGCCGTTGATCCTGACGTCGGCCAGGATCATCGTGGCGACGGCGTCGTAGTCCCAGTTGTCGTGCGGCGTGAACTGGTACGCCCAGACCAGTGAGCCGTCGCCGGGGCGGCGCGCCAGCACGCTCGCCGTCCACTTGTTGTCCCCCACCCGCTGCTCGGCGTTGTAGGGCGACGGGTTGCCCACGCCGTAGTACACCAGGTCGAGCCCGGGATCGTAGGACATCCAGCCCCACACCGGCGCGCCGCCGATCTTGTAGGCGGTGTCGGGCCAGCTCCGCTTCGCGAGCTCGGTGCCCTGGTCGTAGAACGGCTTGAACGTGCCGGGCCTCGCCAGCACCTCCGCGTCGGGGCCCGCGTTCCGCGCGGTCCACATCACCTTGCCGGTGGCGAGATCGAGCGCCTTCACCCAGCCGTAGATCCCGAACTCCCCGCCGGACGCCCCGACGATCACGCGGTCCTTCACCACGAAGGGTGCCATCGGGGTGGTCTCGCCGACGGCGAGGTCCGCGATCTGCGTCTTCCACAGCTCCTTGCCCGAGGCCGCGTCGATGGCCACCGTGTGCCCATCGAGCAGGTTGTAGACGATCTTGCCGTCCGCGTAGAACGCGCCGCGATTGATCACGTCGCAGCAGGACTCGCCGATCGCGTTCGGGCTCACGTCGGGGCGGTACTTCCACTTGAGCGGGTAGCCCTCCTCCGTCAGGTCGAATGCGTAGAGCACGTTGGGCCACGGTGTCACCACGTACATCGTGTTCTTGACGACGAGCGGCTGTCCCTGGTGCCCGGCCAGGACGCCGGTGGAAAACGTCCACACCGGCCGGAGCCGGCTCGCGTTCGCGCGGGTAATCGTCGCGAGCCGGCTGTAGCGGGTCGAGGCGTAGTCCTTGGCGGGCATGGTCCACTCGCCGTCGCTCGCCTGCTGCGCGATCCCGGCCCGCGGCCGGACGGCGGTGAGACAGACCAGCGCGGCCAGAGCGACCAGCCGCGGGCGTGCCCTGCCGGCGAGCCTGTTCCATGTGGCCGACATTCGGTCTCCTGCCCTGCGTCGGGTGATTGCCATGACGATGGAAGGCTCGGCCGTGGGGCGGCCGCGGTCAAGGTCCGGCCCTGCCGCCGGCCGCCGCTCCCCCAGCTTGCGAGCCCCGACCCGGCGGTTACGATAGTTGACGGTCCTTTCACTCACCCGCACGAGGGCGTGCACCCATGGCCAGGTTCGCGAACATTCTCGAGACCGTCGGCAACACCCCGGTCGTAAAGGTGGCCAAGCTGGCCCCGGCGGGGGTCGAGCTCTACGTCAAGATCGAGGCGTTCAATCCGCTGGGGTCGGTCAAGGACCGCCTCGCGCTCGGCGTGATCGAGGACGCCGAGCGGCGCGGCGCGCTCAAGCCCGGGCAGACCGTGATCGAGGCGACGAGCGGGAACACCGGCATCGGGCTGGCCATGGTCTGCGCCCGGAAGGGCTACCCGCTGGTCGTCACCATGGCGGAAAGCTTCAGCGTCGAGCGCCGTCGGCTCATGCGCTTCCTCGGCGCGAAGGTCATCCTCACGCCGCCGCCCGCGGGGGGTACGGGCATGGTGGACAAGGCCGTCGAGCTCGCCAAGGCGCATGGCTGGTTCCTCACCCGGCAGTTCGAGAACGAAGCCAACGCCGATTTCCACTCGCGCACGACCGCGCGCGAGATCGTGAACGACTTCGCCGGCGAGCGACTCGACTACTGGGTGACCGGCTTCGGGACCGGGGGCACCCTCAAGGGCGTGGCGCGGGTGCTCGAGAAGGAGCGGCCGGACACCAAAGTCGTCCTCGCGGAGCCGGCCGACGCACCGCTCGTCGCGAGCGGCACCCCACAGGCCCGGCAGCCGGACGGCGCGCCGAGCGCCCGGCATCCTGCCTGGAAGCCGCATCCCATCCAGGGCTGGAGTCCCGATTTCATTCCGAAGCTGGCGGGCGACGCCGTCGCCGCCGGCCAGGTGGACCGCGTGATCACCGTGACCGCCCCGGATGCCATGCGCTGGAGCCGCAGGCTTGCCGCCGCCGAGGGCATCCTGGTCGGCATCTCGGCGGGCGCCACCTTCGCGGCGGCGATGGAGCTGGCGAAGGATGCTCCCAAGGGCACGACGATCCTCTGCATGCTCCCCGATACGGGTGAGCGATACCTCACGACGCCGCTCTTCGCCGAGGTGCCGGCGGACATGACGCCGGAGGAGGTGGCGATCCTGCGTTCGACCCCCATGTTCGCGGAGCCGAAGGCCGCCACGCCGGCCTGAGCTCGGGCGCACCGCGTTTCCCGGAGGCAGTCTATGCCGGAGGCAGTCTATGGATGAGGAAGTCTTCAACCTCGAGGTCCGGAAGTTCCTCAAGCACTTCGGGCTGACGGCGCAGCGCGAAATCGAGAAGGCGGTGGAGGCGGCGCTCCGCGCGGGAAAGCTCGGCGGAAACGAAACCCTCCCGGTCACTGCGACGGTCTCCATCCCCGGCGTGCTGCCGGCGGTCGACATCGGCGGCAGGATTTCGCTGGGCGGCCAAGGAACGCCTGCGAACGGCTGAGCTCGCGGGTGCTTGCGTTCGTGGCGGAGTCGGGGGCCGGTTTTCACGAGCGCGGCTAGCTGCCCTTCACGCGGCTTTCACACTGGCGGGCGACATTGGCTCGGAGTCGTTGCGTGGCTCGTTCCCCTTAGCCGGAGGGTGCCATGACCGCCCATGGCCGCACCAGGTCCAGCCTGCCTTTCATCGCCCTTCTGGGGATTCTCGCGACATCCTCGGCCAGCGCGCAGGGCGTCGAGTCGCCGAGAGTGCCCCTTCGGACCGCCAGACAGGAGATCAACACCCTTCGGGCGGAGTATGCCGACCTCTACAACCACAAGAACGCGACCGCGCTCACGGCCATGTATCTGCCCGATGCGACCGTGATCCGGTCCGACGGCAGCACGCTGGAGGGACGCGACGCGATCGGCAAAGCGCTCGCGGAAGAGGCGTCGAGCTGGAAGGGGATGACGCTCGCGTCCGATACGCTGCGCGTGTTCGGTAACACCGCGTGGGACGTGGGTACCCTGAGCAGCCCCGACGAGGCCGGTGAAGCGATGACCAGCCACTACCTGGTCGTGCTCCGGCGCGGTGTGCAGACCTGGAAGATCAGCAGCCTGGCCATCGTACCCGGCACGCGCACCACGTCCACCCGGTAAGGTCGCGCTCCGAAGACCGGCCACAGCCTGAGCCGGCGACGGTCGCTTCCTCGAGCGGCCGTCGCCGGCTGGTCATGCCTCGGGTCCCGGGCTTCGCTGCGCTCGGGGTGAGTCGAATCACCGCCAGGACCCGCCGCGAGCGCCACCCTACCACATGGCCAACAGGTCCTCCATTGAACGGCGGTTGATTCTCCCTCCCCGTGAGGTGCTTCGGGCGGGAGCGATCCTGGTCGGCATCTACCTGACCCTGCAGTTGCTGTGGACCGCCCGTTCGGTACTCCTCCTGACCTTCCTGGCCGTTCTCTTCGGACTCTGCGTCGCGGCCGGGGCCGATTACCTGGCCCGCTGGCGGATTCCCCGCGCCGCGGCCGCCGCCCTGGTGGTGCTGGCCGTGCTGGGCGTGTTGGGCGGCCTGGGCGCGATCGTCGCGCCGGGAATCGGGAGGCAGATGGGCGATCTGCAGCGCCAACTTCCCGACGCGGTCGAAAGGGTGGAGCAGTGGCTGGATTCACGCTACCGCGGTGTGATCGAGTCCATCCAGAACCCCGAAGCCGGGCCCTCGGCCGAAGGGGCGCAACCGAAGGCCCAGGCACCTGGTCGGGCGGCGACCTCGATCAGGCAAGGCCTGAGCGAGCAGGTCGCCGGCCTGGCCGATCATTTCTTCGACGTGTTCTCCTCGACGCTGGCGCTGCTGGCCGGACTCATCCTCATCATCTTCGTCTCCATCTACGTCGCGGCCGACCCGGGACTGTATCGCCGCGGCATCATGCACCTGTTCCCGCACCGCATGCGCACTCGGGCGGGAGAGGTCCTGAGCGAGGTGGCGTTGATGTTGCGGCGATGGCTGCTCACGCAGCTCGTGGCCATGGTGCTCATCGGCACCCTCAGCACCATCGTGCTCCTGCTGCTCGGTGTGCACGCGGCGGTGGCGCTCGGGATCATCGCGGGCCTGCTCGAGTTCGTGCCCTACGTCGGGCCGATCCTCTCGTCCGTGCCGGCGATCGCCATGGGCTTCCTCACTGGGCCGCAGCTGGCGGCAGAGGTCGCGCTGGCCTACATCGCCATCCAGCAGGCCGAGAACCACCTGATCATTCCGCTGCTCATGAAGCGCGGTCTCGACCTGCCGCCCGTGGTCACCATCGTGTCGCAGGCCGTCATGGGCATCGTCTTCGGCTTTCTCGGCCTGCTCGTGGCGATGCCCATGGTGGCCTCGGCGATGGTCATGATCAAGATGCTCTACGTCGAGGACGTGGTCGGGGACGAGGTCTCCCTCCCCGGCGAGCCCTGACCCCGGCCCGAATGCCCCTGGCCGCGAAGAAGGGTGACGAGCTTCGAACCGATGAGCCGGGTTCCACCGATGATGACGATTTTCATGGTGAGTCCTTTCAGCCGCCGACCGCGGATCCGGCCACACAGCTGTGTGCCGCCATGCGGAACGGATACGCCCACCGTCAACGCGCGTCCTTTCGCTCGCTCGAGTTCCAGGGCGACATGGTCCCGACCCTCAACAATACCGCCGAGCCGGCGCTACCGCGCTCCACGCGTCGCGGGGTGATCCGCCCCAATGGCGCCGCCAGGTGCGGCGCAGCTGAAGTACCGATCGGAAACCGGCCACATCGGCGGCGCGGCTGACGCTGGCGCCGTATTCGAGCGCCTGCCGCGCCCGCTCGAGGCGGATGGACCGCAGGTAGTCCAGCGGAGACACGCCCGCGTGGTCGATGAAGAGGCGCAGCAGGTGCCGCTCGGTGGTGTGACCCACCGCGGCCAGGGCGGCCATGTCCCAGTCCCGCTCCGGCCTGGTGAGGATCGCGTCCTGCACCCGGTGCACGGCGGCGTGCAGGTGGCGGCGGTGCACCAGGAACGGCGACTGTTCGGGGTCCCGCGGCGAGCGCCTCAGGTACACCACCATGTCCTCGGCGACGCTGGCCGCGAGCGCCTCGCCGCACTCACCCGCGATCAGGTGCAGGGCGAGGTCGATGCCCGCGGTCACCCCCGCGCTCGACGCGACCGGTCCATCCACCACGAACACGCGGTTGTCGATCACCTCCGCCGCCGGCGCCAGCGTCCGGAGCGTCGGCAGCAGCTCATGGTGGGTCGTGCAGCGGCGCGCGGCCATCAGGCCGGCCCGCGCGGCGAGCAGTGCGCCCGAACAGATCGCGAGCACGCGGTGCGGGGAATCGGCGGCATGTACGGCCTCGCCGAGCAGACGGCGCAGCCACTGCGCCGTGGCGACGACCGGCGGCGTCGCGACGCGGGCGTGCTCGGTCGGCTGGCCCACGAGCACCACCCAGGTCGGCGAGCTCAGGTGCGGCGGCAACGGCTCCAGGCCGGACACCTCGAGCCCGACCGAAGTCGTCGGCGCCAGGTCCGGGCCGGTGAAGCGGAGCCGGAAGCGCCGGGGCAAGCCGCGCCGTTCCCGATGCTGATTGGCGAGCCGAAAGGCTTCCGCCGCCCCCGCGATGTCGAGCAGGAGCGAGTGTGGCGTGACGACGAACAGCAGGTCGATCATCTGCGCGTGCGCGCGCGCGATCATGGCCAGGCCTCCGGAGCTCATGTCCGAAAGTGATCCAAACGTGTCGTTCCCCCCACGCGACAGGAGGTCGCGGGGCTGGTAGCTTGGCGGCTCAGCATCATCGCCCGAGGCCGCCATGTTCAGCGCCGCATTCGCCCGCGGCATCCTGCCGTTGCTCGCGCTCCCGCTCGCGTGGGCGCCGACCTCCTCTGCTCTCGCCCAGTCCGGCGGGTCCGGCTCCGCGCTCGAAGAGGACGTGGACCCGAGCATCGCGCCGGGGGATGATTTCTTCGGCTACGCCAACGGCGGCTGGCTCGAGCGTACCGATATCCCCGCCGGCATGGAGCGGTGGAACGCGCGCGCCGAGATCGATGCGGTCACCCGGCGGCAGATGGCCGAGCTGCTGGACGGCGCCCGGACGGAGCCGCCGGGATCGCTCGCGCGCAAGGTGGCGGATTTCCGCACAGCCTACCTGGACCAGGCCTCCATCGAGGCCAGAGGCATTGCCCCGCTCGAGCCGCTGCTCGACAGCATACAGCAGATTAGGAACAAGTCCGACCTGACCCGACTGCTGGGCCGATTGCTCCCGGCCGACGTCGATCCCCTGAACTGGGGCGTCTACCGATCATCCCATGTGCTGGGACTGTCGGTCGAGCAGGGCCTGCACGGAGAGAACACCTACGTCGCCTTGCTGGTCCAGGGCGGCCTCGGGCTGCCCGACCGCGACGACTACCTCGGCACCGATCGGAGGCCTCGGACGCTGAGGGCTCGGTACCAGGAGTACATCGCCCGCGAGCTCACGCTGGCCGGATTCGATCGCGGAGCCCAGCGGGCTCGCGGGGTGATGGCGCTGGAGACCGCGCTCGCGCGGACCCAGGCATCGGCGACGGCCTCTGCCGACGATCGGAATGCTGACCACCGATGGACCCGGGCAGACTTCTCGCGCCGGGCGCCGGGAATGGACTGGTCCGTGTTCCTCCGGGCCGCCGGTCTGTCCAGGCAGCGGGAATTCATCGCCTGGCAACCGGGCGCCGTGACCGGTCTCTCCGCGCTGGTCGCGTCACAGCCGCTGGGGGTGTGGAAAGATTACCTCCGGTTTCACGCCATCCACCGCTATGCCGACGTGCTGCCTCGGGCCTTCGCCGGGGCGGCTGCAGCGTTGGAGGACAGCGCCGGCGCCCAGGCCGCGCGGCCGCGCGCGGACCGGGCGCTCGAGGCGACCCAGGCGGCCATGGGAGAAGCGGTCGGACGGATGTACGCCGAGCGATATTTCCCGCCCGCGGCGAAGGCGCGGGTGGAAGCGATCGTCGCCAACGTCGTCGCCGCATTCGTGCGGCGGATCGAGGCGGTGCCCTGGATGTCGCCCGCCACCAGGACGCTCGCGCTGGCCAAGATGAAGACGCTGTACTTCGGCATCGGCTACCCCGACCAGTGGCAGGACTATTCCGACCTGACGGTGGACTCAGGGGACGCTTTGGGCAATCTGCGCCGCACCGAGGACCGGAACTATCGCCGTACCCTCGCCCGACTCGGCCGGCAGGTGAACCGGCACGAGTGGTGGATATCGCCCCAGACCGTCGGGGCCGTCCTCCTGTTTCAGCAGAATGCCTACAACTTCCCCGCCGCCCTGTTACAGCCGCCGAAGTTCGATGCGACCGCTTCCGATGCCGCCAACTACGGAGCGATCGGGGCTATCGTGGGGCACGAGGTCAGTCACTTCGTCGATCTCCTCGGCGCGGATTGGGATGCCGAGGGCCGAAAGCATCGCTGGTGGACGCCGGACGATTCGACCGGGTTCCGGAATGCGGCCCGCCCGTTGGTAGCTCAGTTCTCCGGCTACAAGGCGTTTTCGGACCTCGCAGTCGACGGAGAGCGCACCCGGACGGAGGACGTAGCTGACCTGGCAGGCCTGGTCACGGCCTTGGACGCCTATCACCGAACGCTCGGGAGCCGAGCCTCCGACTCGGCGTACGTGCGGCGGCAGGACCGGGAATTCTTCCTCGGCTTTGCCCGCAGCTGGCGCAGCACGATGCGGGATGATGCGTTGCGAGCGCAGGTCGCCTCCGATGTCCATGCGCCCGATCGCTACCGCATCGCCACCGTGCGCAACGTCGATGCGTGGTACGACGCGTTCGGCGTGAGACCCGGGCAGCGGCTCTACCTTGCCCCCGGGGAGCGGGTGCGGATCTGGTAGCGCCGATGCTGCCACGCACGCCCTGCGGCGTTCGCGCTGCCCCTCGCGTCGCCGCCGCTACCCCGCCAACTGCCGGCTCCCGCAATTGCCAAACGCGCATAGTTTGAAGCTTCGTTGTACATCAGCCGGCGACTCGCGCGGCGCGTCCCATCG
>JAICJD010000092.1 GCA_025928645.1 Gemmatimonadales bacterium | reverse complement strand
GCGATCCTGGAAGGCTCGGTGAGCCGCTCCGGCGACCGGGTGCGGATCACCGCCCAGCTGATCGACGCGCGGGCGGACAGGCATCTCTGGGCCAGGAGCTTCGAACGCAAATCGAGCGATGTCCTGGCGCTTCAGGCGGAGCTCGCGGCGGCCATCGCGGCGGAGATCAACGTCCAGCTGACGCCACGCGAGCAGTCACGGCTCGCGTCCGCGCCGAGCGTGAACCCCGACGCCCACGACGCCTATCTCAGAGGCCGGTACTTCTTCAACCGCCCCAGCGATGAGAACCTGCAAAAGGCGATCGCCCAGTTCGACGAAGCCATCCGGCTGAGTCCCGGCTTCGCTCCGGCGTATTCGGGGTTGTCGGACGCCTACCTCTGGGCCGGATACAACGAGGGCTTCATCACCGCGAGCGAGGCGAAGCCCAGAACCCGGACGGCGGCCGAGCGGGCGGTGCAGCTGGACAGCACGTCGTCCGAGGCCCATGCGTCGCTTGGGATCTACCAGGCCTGGTACGGCCATGATTGGGACGCGAGCGAGCAGGAGCTGCGGCGCGCCATCACGCTCAACCCCAACTATGCGCTCGCGCACGATCAGCTCGGCCAGGTGCTTGCCCTGGTCGGACGGCTCGATGAGTCGATCGCCCAGGGGCGGCGCGCGATCGAGCTCGATCCCCTGTCGCCATCGATCCTGGTCGATCAGGCCTTTCCTTTCATGTACCAGCGGAATGTGGCCGCCGCGAGGGAGCTGACCGGGAGAGCATCGGACCTCGATCCCACGTTCTATGCGGCCGTCATGATCGACGGCTGGGCCGACCTGAATGCGGGGCAGTTCCGCCAGGCCATCCCGAAGCTGGAAAAGGCCGCGGCCATGGACGCACCGCCCTTCGTGACCGCCTATCTCGGGTACGCCTACGGCGGCGCGGGCGAGCATGACCGGGCAGAGGTGGCGCTCGAGACCCTCAGGAAGCTGTCGAAGGGGGGTCAAGTCGCGCCCTTCAATCTGGCGCTGGTGTACCTCGGCCTGGGCGACCGCCGGCGGGCGCTCGACAATCTCGAGCGGGCCTACGCCTCCGATTCGGAGATGATGGTATGGCTCGGCCAGGATCACCTCTTCGATCCGCTTCGGTCGGAGCCGCGGTTCGTCGCGCTCCTCAAGAAGCTCAACTTCGCCAGGTGATTGCCGCCCTGAGCTACCGCCATGACTAGTCCCATCGACCGGCTCACCCTCGCGCTCAGCGGGAGCTACCGCATCGAGCGCGAGCTCGGACAGGGCGGCATGGCCACCGTCTACCTGGCCTTCGACCTCAAGCACAAGCGCAAGGTCGCGCTCAAGGTGCTCAAGTCCGAGCTCGCGGCGGTGCTGGGCGCCGAGCGGTTCGTGCAGGAGATCACGACCACCGCCGCGCTGCAGCACCCCCACATCCTGCCGCTCTTCGACTCGGGCACCGCCGAAGGATTCCTCTATTACGTCATGCCCTATGTCGAGGGCGAGACCCTTCGAGCCAAGCTCAGCCGCGAGACCCAGCTCGGCATCGAGGAGTCTGTCCGGATCGCGGCGGAGGTGGCCGATGCCCTGGACTACGCCCACCGCCACGGCGTCATCCACCGGGACATCAAGCCCGAGAACATCCTGCTCCACGATGGGCGTCCGGTCGTGGCGGATTTCGGTATCGCGCTGGCGGTGAGCGCGGCAGCGGGCGGGCGGATGACGGAGACCGGCCTGTCGCTCGGCACGCCGCACTACATGAGCCCGGAGCAGGCCACGGCCGAGAAGGAGATTACCGCCCGGTCCGACATCTACTCGCTGGGCAGCGTGCTGTACGAGATGCTCACCGGGAATCCGCCGCACACCGGAGCGTCGGCGCAGCAGATCATCATGAAGATCGTGACCGAGGACGCGGCACCGGTCACCAGACTGCGGAAGTCGGTGCCGCCCAATGTGGCGGCCGCGGTGGCCAGGTCTTTGGAGAAGCTACCGGCGGATCGGTTCGAGTCCGCGGCCGACTTCGCTGCGGCGCTGCGCAATCCGGCCTACACGGGCTCGTCGGGCTCGGGCACTCGCGCGATCCCCGGCCGTGCCCCAGGGCGCCCGGCGGGCCGCCTGCGGCAGTGGCCCGTGGTGGCCGCGGCCATCGCCGTCGCGTCGGCGCTTGCGGGCCTCGCGGCGGGGAGGGCCGCCTGGCACCAGCGCCCGCCCGCGTTCGCGCCGGCCGTGCTGCGCTACACGATCGTCTTGCCGGACAGTACGGCGCTGACCGACGCGCTGGGCACGCCGATGGCCTACGCACGCGACGGCTCGGTGTTCGCCTACTCGTCGCGCGCCGGGCTGATGTTGCGCTACGCCGACCGGCTCGACGTGGTGCCGGTTCCGGGTGGCCGCCGGGGCGTCACCCCGTTCTTCTCGCCGGATGGACGGTGGGTCGGGTTCCAGGTGGGCGCCGGGCTGATCAAGGTGCCGCTCGCGGGCGGCGCGCCGGTGGCCATCTGTGATTCGTGCCCGGGTTTCGGCTATGCCTGGGGCAGCGACGATACCGTCCGGTACTACACGGCGCCGCCCGACAATGGGAGCGCACGGGTGCTGATGGCGGTCCCCGCGCAGGGGGGATCGCCGCGCGAATTCGCCCGGCCCGGCCGCGCCTCGGGCGAGGCGTTCCGCCACCCGCTCCTGCTGCCGGGTCGCCGCACCATCCTGTTCTCGATCTACAAGGGCCCGGCCAGCACGCTCGCGGCGATGGACCTCCGCACCCGCGCGATCACCCGATTCGATCAGCCCGGCTTCGCGCCGCAATGGGTGGATGCCGGATTCGTGGTGCTGGGCAATCCGGACGGGACGCTCATCGCGCTGCCGTTCGACCAGGACAAGGTGAAGCCCACCGGTCCGCCGGTGACGATCGCACGGGACGTCTCCCAGCCGGACCCCTATTCCGTGCGGGCCGCCGTATCGGCCAGCGGATCGATCGTCTATCCCCGGTCCGGCGGCGGCGCGCCTCGGCGATTGATGCTGGTCTCGCGCTCGGGCCAGGCGACTCCGCTCACGCCCGACCCGAAAGGGTACGCGAACCCCCGCTTCTCCCCCGACGGCCGTCGTCTCGCGGTCTACATCGCCGACCCGGTCTCGTCCAGCCGCGACGTGTGGGTGCTCGATATCGGCCAGCGAGTCTGGTCGCGCCTCACGACCAACGGCATCAGCGACAAGCCCATCTGGACCCCGGACGGGCGCCGCGTACTGTACTCGAGCAACGATGACCTGTGGTGGATCGCGGCCGACGGGAGCGGCCGCCCCGAGAGCCTGCTGGTGGCCGCGGGGAGCCACTTTGCCGGGAGCATCACGCCCGATGGCCGCACCGTCGTGTTTCAGGAGACCGGCAGCGTGTCGAACGGCATCCGCGCCCTGTCCCTCGACTCCGCACCGGCGGCCCGAACCATCATCCCCGCGGCCTTCGACGAGTCCGCGCCGGCGCTCTCACCCGACGGACATTGGCTGGCCTACCAGTCCGACCAGACCGGGCAGACGGAAGTCTACGTGCGATCCTATCCCCAGCCCGGCGCCCGCGTCTCGGTGTCGTTGCAGGGCGGCAGCGAGCCGGTCTGGGCCCGCGACGGCCGCGAGCTGTTCTATCGCGCGGGGGACAGTCTGATGGCGGCGTCGGTGACGTCATCACCCACCCTGACGGTGACCGGGCGCCGCCGTCTGTTCGCCGGCCCGTTCCTGAACGGCGGGGGCTACCGCGAGTACGACGTGGCCCCGGACGGCCAGCACTTCGTCATGATCAGCGGAGGCTCGGCACAATCCACGCTGTACGCGGTGCAGAACGTGTTTCAGCGCATGCTGTACGACGGACGGCAGCAGCGCTGACTCCGGCGTGACTCCGCTCGGCCTGGGGCGTGTCTGACAAGGAGTCACCCTGAGCGCAGCGAAGGGGGCATGCGCGGGGGCTGGGCTCGTTCGCTTCGCACTGCATTACTCCTTGTCACACACCGCCTAGCCGACGCGGGCCCGGGCGCCTAACTTCCCCCGTTCCGCTTCCACAGGACGACCGCATGAGCGACCTCGGTCGGCTCACCACCGCGCTGGAGCAGCGCTACCGGATCGAGCGCGAGCTCGGCGCCGGCGGCATGGCCACCGTCTTCCTCGCCACCGACCTCAAGCACGACCGCGAGGTGGCGCTCAAGGTGCTCCGCCCCGAGCTCGGCGCCGTGCTCGGCGTCGAGCGGTTCCTGGGCGAGATCAAGATCACCGCCCGGCTCGACCACCCGCACATCCTCACGCTCATCGATTCGGGCGCCGAGGGTGGCTTCCTCTATTACGTGCTGCCGTTCGTCCGGGGCGAGTCGCTCCGCGACAAGCTCAACCGCGAGCACCAGCTCGGCCTGGACGAGGCGCTGGCCATCACCCGCCAGATCGCGAGCGCGCTCGACTACGCCCACCGCCACGGCGTGGTCCACCGCGACATCAAGCCCGAGAACGTCCTGATCCAGGAGGGCGAGGCGATGCTGGCCGACTTCGGCATCGCGCTCGCCGTGAGCGAGGCCGGCGGCAACCGGCTCACCGAGACCGGACTCTCGCTCGGCACGCCGCAGTACATGAGCCCCGAGCAGGCCACCGGCGACCGGCAGCTCGACGCCCGGAGCGACGTCTACTCGCTCGGCGCCGTGCTGTACGAGATGCTGGCGGGCGAACCGCCCGTTACCGGCCCGACCGCCCAGGCGATGATCGCCAAGCTGATGACCGAGCGGCCCGTGCACCTGCGGGTCGTGCGGCCGTCGGTGCCCGAGGCGGTGGACGCGGCCGTCGCGCAGGCGCTCGACAAGACGCCGGCCGACCGGTTCGCCAGCGCGGGCGACTTCGCCCGCGCGCTCGACGCGCGCCCCGTCCCGGGCGTGAGCACCGCGCCCACCGTCGCGGTATCGGCGCCGCGGTCGCGCCGCCGGCTCTGGACCATGCTCGCGGTCGCGCTGCTGGCGATCGCCGTGGCCGGCGGCGCGTACGTCGCGAGACTCCGGCGCCCCGCGGCGGCTCCCGCCGCCTCGTACGCGCTCCGCGACCGCACTCAGCTCACCTTCAGCGGCAACGTGTTCGTGTCCGCGGTGAGCGGCGACGGCAAGCAGCTCGCCTTCGTCACCCACAACTGCGCGGCCAACGGCTGCAGCTACGCGGTCGAGCTGCAGGACGTCGGCGGCACCGCGACGCACCGCGTGCTCGACGGTGCGACGGCGGCCAGCGGGCTCGAGTGGAGCCCCGATCGTCGCAACCTCATCTTCGTCGGCACCATCAACCGCCGCTGGGGCTTCTACCTGGTGAGCGCGCTCGGCGGCCCGCCGCGGTACCTGGGCCCGAGCGCGGCCATGTTCTGGGCCGGCGGCGACTCGCTCCTGGTCGGACCGCTGTCAGCCGGCAGCGACTCGGTCTTCCAGGTGAGGGTCACCTCGATCGACGGCACCGTGCACGACAGCATCCGCGTCGCCGGCCCTGGCCTGGGCCTCCAGGGGCTGAGCGTGTCGCCCGGCGGACGCTGGATCGTCGCGCTGGTGATTCAGGGATCGCGGGGACTGTGGCAGGTGCTCGACCGGAGTGGCGCGGTGGCCGACCGCGTCGTGAACTCGTGTACCTGCCCCGGCCGGATCACCAACGACGCGCTGTGGCTCAGCCGCGCCGGTCAGGGTGTCGAATCGATCGTCCGGATCGGACTCGATCCCGCGACCGGCAAGCTGGCGGAGCGGCAGGACACGCTGCTCACCGGCGTGTTCAACAATTTCAGCGTGACCGCCGACGGGTCCAAGCTGGTCATCGACGATGGCGCGCCCGACTACAGCCTGTGGGCGCTCGACCTCGCCGACGCGGTGAAGGGCAAGTTCGCCGACGCGCGGCGACGGCTCACGACCTCCACCCTCATCGAGTCGGCGCTTTCGCCCGACGGATCCCGGCTGCTTCTCGCCCGTCGGGTGCCGACCGGCGCCGGCGCCAACGAGCAGCGCTACTCGCTCATGCCGTTCGCCGGGGGCAGCGAGACCGCCCTCAACATCCCCGGGGGCGCCGACCGGACGGCGTGGGTGGATTCGGTCACCGTCGCCGTGCTCAGACGGGTGCCGGCGGGGACTCGCGTGGGGCTGCTGGACGTGCGAACCGGCGCCGTGAGCCGGAGCCTCACCATCTCCGATTCGCTCGCGATCGGGATGCGGCCGGTCCCGGGCGGCTGGGCCTGGATTCCCAGCAGCCGAGACCGGGTGCGCATCGAGCGGGCGGGGCAGGCCGTGGAGATCGTCAAGCCGGCCTGGTTCGGCGAGCTGCACCAGCTTGCCGTGGATCCCAGGGGCGAACGAGTGGCCATGGTGGGCTGGAACACCGGAACCTACGACTCGCTCGGCGTCGCCGTGGCGCCGCTCGCCGGGGGCACCCCCACCTTCTGGGCCACCGACGCGGCGGAAGGGAGTGACCTCATGTGGCTCGGCGACGGCTCGCTCCTGTTCGCGCCCTGGGATACGCCCGAGTCCGCGCTGCTGTTCAAGCTGGCCGGCCCGCGGCAGCTCACCCGGCTCGGCCGGATCTCCCGCCCCAGCGCCGGCATCAGCGTGTCGGCCGACCTGAAGCGCATGAGCGTGGTCGAGCGCAACTACCACGGCGACGCGTTCACCAGCCGGATCGTGCGCCTGGCCGGCGGGCGGTGAGTCCGGACCGGCGGGGATGTTCCGTCCCCCACGCCCGGACCGGAGAACGGCCCTGACCCGGGCGCCGCTCCGGCTCGCTCCGCTGCTCGTCGTCCTCGCGGCCTGCGGCTCGCATCGCGCGGAACCGGCGCCGGCGTCCCGCAGCTACCTGTATCTCTGGACCGCGTCGGCCGATTCCACCCAGCCCGACTTCCTCGCCGTGCTCGACGTGACCGAGGACTCCTCCCGCTACGGCCGCCTCGTCACCACGCTGCCGGTGCCCGGTCTCCACAACGTGCCGCACCACGTCGAGCACGAGATGCCGACCGACCGGCAGCTCTTCGCCAATGGCTTCGACTCCGGGCGGAGCTTCGTCTTCGACCTGACCGACCCGGTGCACCCCCGGCTCGCCGCCGAGTTCGGGGACATCGACGGATACAGCCACCCGCACTCCTTCCTCCGTCTGCCCGGCGGCGACGTCCTGGCGACCTTCCAGATGCGCCACACCGCGGCGGGGATGACGGCCGGCGGCCTGGTCGAGCTCACGCCCGGCGGCCGGTCGGTTCGCTCGCGGTCCGCCGATGCGCCGGGGCTCGATCCGGCCACCCGGGTCTACAGCGCCGGCGTCGTGCCCGCGCTCGACCGGATCGTCACTACCACGACCGACATGGACGGGCTGTCGCCCGCGTCGCGCCAGCTCCAGATCTGGCGGCTCTCCGACCTCACGCTGCTGCACACCCTCACGCTCCCCAACGGGCCCCGCGGCGACGAATCCATGCTCACCGCCGAGCCCAGGGTGCTGGACGACGGGCGCACCGTGCTGGTCTCGACCTTCAGCTGCGGGCTCTATCTGATGGAAGGGCTGGAGGGCGACTCGCCATCGGGGCGGCTGGTGGCGTCGTTTCCGATGAAACAGGGGACCAACTGCGCGATCCCGGTGGTCGTGGGCCACTACTATCTCGTCACCGTGCCGGCCGTGCCCGGCGTGGTGAGCCTGGACATCGCCGATCCCGCCCACCCGCGCGAGGTGAGCCGCGCCGTCCTGGGCCCCGACGACGTCCCCCACTGGATCTCGGTCTCGCCCGACCAGCGGCGCCTGGTGATTACCGGCTATGGCGCGATGCGGAACCGCGCCGTCATCGCCCGGTTCGACCCCGCCACCGGCCGGGTCGCGATCGACGAGCGCTTCCGCGAGCCCGGCACGACCGAGCCCGGCTACCTGATGGCCGGCAAGACCTGGCCCCACGGCGGCTCGGCGGCGGGCATTCCGCACGGCGCGGTCTTCAGCCGGCCCTGACGGTCCGACGGTCACCACGGAGTCATCCTGAGCGACCCCCTCCCTCTCTCCTCTTGACAATCTAGAGAAGCCGGCGCATGCTCCTCCAGATTATCTGGAGGACGCCTGTGCCAGTTCCCAACGACCTGCTCCCCGGCACCCTCGAGCTCCTGGTCCTCAAGGCGCTCTCGCTCGAGCCCATGCACGGCTGGGGCATCGGCCAGCGCATCGACCAGCTCTCGCGCGACGTGTTCAGGGTCCAGCAGGGCTCGCTCTACCCCGCGCTTCAACGCATGCTGCGGAAGGGCTGGGTCCGATCCGAGTGGCGGCCGAGCGAGAACGGCCGCCGCGCCCGCTATTACGCCCTGACGTCGAAAGGCCGGCGCCAGCTCGACGCCGAGGCGGCCGCCTGGCGCCGGGCCGCCGCGGCCGTGAACGGGATCCTCCGGGTCCGGCTGGCCGAGCGGTGATCACCGATCTCCTCGAGCGGCTCCGCGCGCTGGTCCTCTGCGGCCGCTGGCAGCGCGAGCTCGACGAGGAATTCCACGATCACCTCGAGCGCGACGTCGCCGCCCGCGTCCGGGCGGGCGCCGACCCCGGCGCCGCGCGCCGCGAGGCCCTCCGCGAGTTCGGCGGCCTCGAGCGCTGGCGCGAGGAGACGCTCGACGCCACCGGCGTGCGCCCGCTCCACGACTTCGCGGCCGATCTCCGCTTCACCCTGCGCGGGCTCCGCCGCAATCCCGGCTTCGCGGTCACTGCGGTCCTCGTGCTCGCGCTCGCCATCGGCGCGAGCACCGCCGTGTTCAGCGTCGTCCGCACGGTGCTCTTCAGCGACCTGCCGTATCCCCACGCCGGCCGCCTCGTGCGCGTGTACCAGCAGAACTCGCCGACCAACCGCTGGACGCTCTCGGTCGTCGACGTCCGGGCCATCGCCGAACAGCAGCGGAGCTTCGACGCGTTCGGCGCGGCGCGCCTCGGCGTCGCGGGGCTCTCCGGCGGCGGCGAGCCCGAGCAGGTCCCGGTCGTCTGGGTCACCGCCGGATTCTTCTCCGTGCTCGGCGTCGGCCCCGCCGCCGGACGGCTGCTCGAGCTCGGCGACGAGCCCCCGGGCGCGCCGCCCGTCGCGGTGGTCTCGGCGAAGCTGGCCGCCGAGCGCCTGGGCGGCGCGAGGGCGGCTGTCGGCCGGACGCTCTCGCTCGACGGCGTGAGCCACACGGTGGTCGGCGTGCTGCCGCCCGGCATCGACGAGCTGGCCGGCATGCGGGCGGCCGCGTGGCCCGTGCTCCAGATGGCAACGCCCACTCGGCGCGGCCCGTTCGGGCTCCGCGGCATCGGCCGGCTCAAGCCCGGCGTCGCTCTCGCCGATGCCGGCCGCGATCTCGCCGGGATCAGCGCGCGCCTCTATCCGCTCTGGCGGGCCGGCTTCCGCGACAGCGTCGCTCGGCTCACGCCGTATGCGTTGCGCGAGACGATCGTGGGCGGCGCCACCCGGCAGCTCCGGCTCTTCGCCGGTGCAGTGGTCCTCGTCCTGCTCGGCGCGCTCGCCAACGTCGCGACGCTCGTGCTGCTGCGCGCCTCATCGCGTGCGCACGAGCTCGCCGTCCGCGCCACGCTCGGCGCCTCCCGCCCGAGGCTCGCGCGCCTGGTGGTCACCGAGGGTCTGGTGCTCGCGGCCATCGCCACCGTCACGGGGGTCGGGCTCGCGGCCGTCGGGCTCCGACTGCTCGGCGTGATCGCCCCGAACCTGCCGCGCGCGCACGAGATCGCGCTCGACGGGCCGGCGGTTGCCGTCGCGCTTGGGCTTGGGTTCGTCAGCGGTCTCGTCGTGACCCTCTCGCCGGTGGCCGCGGTGCTCGGTGGGCGGCTCGCGTTCTGGCGCGCGGACACGCGCCGCTCGGGCGGTACCCGGTGGACCGGCGCGGCACGGGGCGTCCTGGTGGCGGCAGAATTCGCGCTCGCCATTCCGTTGCTGCTCGCCGCCGCGCTGCTCGCCAACAGCCTGTTCCGGCTCGAGCGGGTGGACCCAGGCTACGATGCGTCGTCGAGCTTCTCCGTGTGGCTCGCCCTGCCACCCGCGCGCTATCCCGACACCACCGCCGTCCGGACCTTCTGGCACGGCGCGCTCGCCGCGGCGGCCGAGACGCCGGGCGTCGTCGCGGCGGGTCTCGCCACCTCGGCGCCGCCCGACAACCAGGGCGACGTCAACAACTTCAACCTCATCGCCCACCCGGTGCCCGACGGCGCCGCCGAGCCGACCGCGCCCTGGTCGTGGGTCACGCCGGCTTATTTCGCCGCGCTCGGCATCCCGCTGCTCGAGGGCCGCCTCTTCACCGACGCCGATTCCGCCGGCGCCCCGCCCGTCGCGATCGTGAGCCGCGCGTGGGCGTCGCGCTACTTCCCGCGCGAGAGCGCGATCGGCCAGCAGATGGTGGAAGGCGGCTGCTACGAGTGCCCGCACACGACCGTCGTCGGCATCGTGGGCGACGTGAAGTACCAGGGACTGGCCGGCGACGGGGAAGGGGTGTACGCGCCGCTGATGCAGTCCGAAGCCCGGACCGCCGCACTGTTCGTTCGCACCGCGGCCGCGCCCGGCATCGTCATCGCCCCCGTGCTCCGCCGGCTGCGCAGCCAGGACGCCGACCTCCCGCTTTCGGCCCGCCTCATGACCGACGAGCTTCGCCGCGCGCTCGCCGATCCGGCCCGCTGGACGGCCGTCATCGCAGCGTTCGGCGCGACAGCGCTCGCGCTCTCGGCGCTGGGAATCTTCGGGCTGGTGAGCTACCTCGTGCGGCGGCAGCGGAGGGAGATCGGCGTGCGTCTCGCGCTCGGCGCCGAGCCGCGCGCCATCCTGCGCATGGTCCTCGGGCGCGGCATGCGCTACGTGGTCGCGGGGACTCTCGTCGGCCTCGGTCTCACGGCGGTGAGCGGCCGCTGGCTCGGAGCGCTGCTGTTCGAGGTCGGGCCGAACGATCCGATGACGATGGGGGGTGTGACCATCGTGCTGCTCGCGGCGGCGCTGGCCGCGTGCCTCATCCCAGGGCTCGGGGCGGCCAGGATCCGTCCCGCTGAGGCACTGGCCGAGGAGTGACGTCCTTTCTGGGCTTCCCACTCCACTGATCTGCGGGCAGTTCCCGGAAGGACCTATCGCGCCCCAGGCTCGCTCGCCGCCGAGTCCGCCGGCCCCGGGATGTCCGGCTCCTGCCCGGCCTCCGGCGCGCCGTAGTGATCGGCCAGATCCTCGCCACTGAAGCCGTGCGTGAAGCTGTCCTCGACCTCCGGCAGCATCGTCGCGTTCCACGCGAGCCACTGCCGCTCCAGCCGCTGGTAGTCGTCCTTGCGCCGCTGCTTCAGGTTGGCGCGCTCCAGCGGGTCGGCCACGACGTCGAACAGGAAGGTGTGGTCCAGGATCTTGAGGAACTTGAGGTCGCCGTCGCGCGTGGCGCGCTGGCTCCGCGCCTTGTAGCGCCAGTACAGCTTCCGCGGGACGGGCGGGGCATTCCGGGTGAGCGCGGGCAGCAGGTTCATGCCGTCGCTGGGATAAGCCGGGTCGGGCGCGGTGCCGGCGGCCGCCAGCAGCGTCGGCAGCCAGTCCATGCTCATGGCCACCTGGTCGGTCGTGCGGCCCCGCGGGATGCGCGCGGGCCAGGAGATGATGGCCGGGATGCGCAGCCCGCCCTCCAGCAGCTCGGTCTTCCTCCCCGTGAACGGCCAGGTGTCGGCGAACCGCTCGCCGCCGTTGTCGCTGGTGAAGATCACGATGGTATTGTCGGCCAGGCCTCTCGCGTGCAAGACCTCGAGCACCCGTCCGATCTGCCGGTCCATCGCCTCGATCATCCGCTGATAGGTCTGCTGCGACCCGCCATCCAGATCGAACAGGCCGCCCGGAACGTTCCGCAGGCGCTCCGACTCGGCTTGGTCGCCGGGAGCTTCCCAGGGCCAGTGCGGCGCGTTGAAGTGGAGGCTCAGCAGGAACGGCCGGCGGGAACCGGCGCATCCGTTCACCACCTCGACGGCCCGGTCGCCCAGCAGCTCCGTCAGATATCCGACCCGGTGCACCGGAACATCGTCGTCCCAGAGATCGTCCTGCCTCGCCGGGCTCGCGTGTGAGTAGTAGTCCACCGCGCCGCCGCGAAAGCCGTAGAAGTGGTCGTAGCCGCTCTGGAGCGGGCCGAACTCCGGCAGCACGCCCAGGTGCCACTTCCCGACCAATGTCGAGCTGTAGCCGGCGTTCCTGAGCAGCGACGGCAGCGTCGGGTGGCTCGGCGCCAGCCCGACCTTGGGGTTCGCGGCGAGCGGCTCCTCGAGACCCAGCCGCAGGCGATACTGGTACCGCCCCGTGATCAGCGCCACGCGCGTCGCCGAGCACACCGCGGAGTTCGCGTACGCCTGCAGGAAGCGCACGCCGTTCGCGGCCAGGTGGTCGATGCTCGGCGTGCGGACATCGGGGCGCCCGTAACAGGCCACGTCGGCGTAGCCGAGGTCGTCCGCCAGAATGAAGACGATGTTGGGTGGCCTGGCCGGCGAGGCGCTCTGCCGTTCGACGCCGAGCGCCAGCGCCACCATGCCGCCGGCGGCACCGCGAACCAGATCACGCCGGGAGATCGGATCGTTTTTCATGGGCCGCGAGCCCTTGGGACGGATGGTTCCAATGTGCGGCCGGTCTATCCGGCGCGCCAGCGTTCGGGCAGGGGCACCCGGCGGGGCGCAGCGTCTGCCGCGGCGTTCGCGCATGCGAGAAGGACGGCGCGACACTGACTGGACTTCCGTTCACGCACTTTCCTGCGGCAGAGGCCGGTCAGTCCTTCGGCCTCGTCAGCGCGACGAAATCCGCGCGGGATCGCAGTGCCACGAGGGCAGG
Organism: Gemmatimonadales bacterium; assembly: GCA_025928645.1. GTDB lineage: Bacteria > Gemmatimonadota > Gemmatimonadetes > Gemmatimonadales > GWC2-71-9 > CAVVWJ01. The sequence goes on along the minus strand of JAICJD010000092.1, from coordinate 2,157 downwards.
ATCGCGGTGGATCCATGCCGGCCAGGCACCGTGGTCGAGCGCCTCGCGCACCCGCGCCACCGCGTCGTCCCGGCGCCCCAGCAGCGCCGCGAGATGCGCCCGGTGGACGTCGGCGCTCCAGCCCACCCGCGCGACCGGCTGGGCCGCCAGCCACCGGTCGAGCGAGTCGGCCCGGGCGGTGTCGCCCTGCCGCGCGGCGAGCGAGGCCAGCTCGCCCACCACGTCCACGTTGGCCGAGTCGTCGGCCAGCAGATGGCGCGCGAGCGTGTCGGCGTCGGCAATCTGCCCCACCATCTCCAGCGCCCAGCTCATGACCAGGCGTTCCTCGAAGGTGGCGCGCTCGTCCGCGCGCTGGCCGCGGTACCAGGCCACCGACCGCATCGCGGCCTGGCGCGACGCGGTGGTGTCGCCGTGCACGGCCAGCTCGCACGCGACCCACCAGGCGATCCAGCCGGGCGTCGCGTCGTACTGCGCCCGGCCGTCCGTGAACGGCGCGAGGCCGATGTTGTTGACGGTCTCGACCGGCAGCGGGAGCGCGCTGTCGAGCACGGCGAGCGCCGCCGTCGGGCGGCCCAGCGCCGCCAGCGCGGACGCCCGGTACCAGGCGCGCGTCAGCGGGGCGCTGCCGGGCATGCGGTCGGCGGTGGCCAGCTCCTCGGTGTGGCGCCCGAGCATGTGCAGCGCGCCGGTGATGCCCCCCCAGTAGCCCACGTGGGCCGTGTCGGTGCTGTAGGCGAGATCGACCCTCGGGTCGATGCGGCGAAGCAGCCGGAGCGCCGTGGTGGGACGATTGGCCCAGTTGGCCGCCGCGGCGGCCGACGCGAGCGCGCCGGTGGTGCGCGGCAGCAGCTCCGCCCGCTCGATCGACAGGCGCAGCATCTCCTCGTTGCTGCCATGACACTTCACCGAGGAGATCTCGATCGAGAGCCGGTCGACCCGATCGAGGGGCCGTGCCGCGAGGACGCGGGCGAGCGAGTCGACCAGGCTGCAATGGCTGTAGTTGCTCCCGGTGGCCGCGGCCGAGAGCAGGGCGGAGACGAATCCGGTGTCGCGTCGCGCGGCGCCGAGGAAGAGGGTCTCGGCTCGCGCCTTGTCGCCGTGCCAGAAGGCGTCCCAGCCCTCGATGTAGGCCTGGTAGGCGTCGAACGGGGGAATGTCCTCGCTCGTGGCGAGCGTGCCGGCCGCGTGCAGGTCCACCAGGGTGGCGAGGGCGGTCATGACCCGGCCCCTGAGCTCGTCGATCCCGGCCACCGGGTCCCGGGTGGTCGCGAGCACCGGTCCGACGGCCTTCGCGATGCGTCCCGTGCGGGCATCGGTGATGGCCGCCTGGAGAAACAGCGTGTCGCCCGAGCGGTAGTAGGCGCCCGTGACCACGAGGCCGGCGCCGGTGCGGCGCGCCAGCACGAGCGGGTCCGCCGCCGCGGCCGAGTCGAGGCGGCCCTGCTCCAGCGCCGCGCTCGGGTCCACCACGTCCACCAGCCGCGTGCGGAGCAGGCCCTGCGAGAGCCAGTCCTGCGCCATGCGTCCGAGCGGCTGGAGCGAGGCATCGCCGGTGCGGTTGTCGAACGCCGACACCAGCACCCGGCGGGGGACCGCCGCGCTCTGGCGGTGAGACGCGATCGCCGCGCGGACGGCGAGCACCGACCCCGCGGCGACCAGCAGCACGATCGCCGCCCCGAGCGCGACCCGGCGCCGCCGTCGGGATGACGCGCCGGACCCGACGGGCCCGGCCGCTTCTCCGAGTCGAGCGGCTTCCCCGAGTCCAGCGGCTTCCGCCATGGGTCGACCGGCCTCGGGCGGCGGACCTGCGGGCACCGCCGGGCTCGGTGCCGGCGCCGTCGCCGTCACCCGTTTTCCGCCGCCGTCCCTGATCCGATCGGCCAGCGCCACGGTCTCGGCGCTTGGCGTCGCCTCGAACTCGCTCGCGAGCCGCCGGGCCGCGGCCTCGTACAGCCGAAGCGCGCCGCCGGTGTCGCCGCTCAGGTCGAGCAGCGTCATCGCGCGCCGGAGCCAGCCCTCGTCGCCGGGAGCGAGCTCGCACGCACGCGCGGCCCACCGCGCGGCGGCCGGCCGCTTTCCCGCCCGCTCCTCCCGCTCCACCAGCTCGGCGACCGCGCGCATGACCAGCGCGGCCGCCCCCCGTCGCTCGCGCGACAG
>JAICJD010000168.1 GCA_025928645.1 Gemmatimonadales bacterium | reverse complement strand
GCGCTGGGTGACGCCCTCGCGATCGCGCTGCTCGAGGTGAAGGGTTTTCGCCGGGAGGACTTCGCGGCGCTGCACCCCGGCGGGTCGCTCGGCCGGAAGCTGCTGCTCCGCGTGCGCGACGTCATGATCCGTCCGGGGCACGTGCTCGAGGCGTCGGCCAGGATGCGCCAGGCGGTGGTGAGCCTGGCGCACGACCGGGGGCTCGCGCTCGTGGTCGAGGACGGCCGCCTCGCCGGCGTGCTGACGCCGGGCGATCTCACCCGGCTCGCGGAGCGCGACCCCGGCTTCCTCGAGCGGCCGGTGACCGACGTGATGACCCGGACGCCCCGCACGGCGGCCCCCGAGGACCTGGCGGCCGCGGCGGTCGGCACCATGGAGCGCTTCGGCGTCATCGCGCTTCCCGTGGTCGATGGCGGCGGCATCGTCGTCGGCGCGGTGCACCTGCACGATCTGATGCGGGCGGGGGCGGTGTGAAGGCGGCGGAGCCGCTGAAGGGCGCGGTGTTCGCAGCGTGCCTGCTCGCGGTCGTATCCTGCGAGGATCCGGGCGCGCGGCCGACCACGACCGTGCAGTCCTCCGACAGCGCGGACCAAGTGCTCGAGGGGTTCTCGCACTACGTGACCAAGGACGGGGTGCGGCGAAGCCAGGTGCAGGCCGACACCGCCTACTTCTACGAGAACACCCAGGTCACCGAGCTGCGGAAGATCCGGGTGATCTTCTACGATCTCGACGGCCAGGAGAGCTCGACGCTCACGGCGAAGCGAGGCACCTATCGCTGGCAGGACGGATCGATGGAAGCTACCGGCACGGTGGTGGTGGTGGCGCCCGATGGCCGCAAGCTCGCCACCGAGTCGCTCGAGTACGACAACGGGACGAACACGATCTCCACCAACGTCCACTTCACGTTCGACCGGGGCACGGAGCATCTGGAAGGCAACAGCTTCAAGTCCGATCCCGACTTCAAGAACGTCGTGACCGACCGCCCGCGCGGTACGGCGGGGAACGGCATGCTGCTGCCCGGGCAGGAGTCGCCCAAGGAGGCGCCGAAGTGAGCCGGTGGACGGCGGACCGTTTCCAGCTGCTCGCGGCGCTCGCCCTGGCCGCGGGGCTCATGGCGGCGCCCGTCGCGGCTCAGGTACCGGAGAAGCGCGCCCCCGGCAAGCCGGCGCCGGCCAAGCCGGCGCCCGTCCGGCCGAGCGCCTCCGGCTCGGAGCGCTGCGTCTTCCAGATCGACAACGTGGACCGGCAGGGCGCTGTGAACGAGACGCCGTCGGGCACCAACTATTTCGCCGGCGGCAACGTGCGCCTGAGCTGCCGCGGGAAGCAGATCTCGATGCAGAGCGACAGCGTCGCGGCCTACGGTGGCACGGTGGTCCAGTTCATCGGCCACGTCCAGTATCGGGACTCCACGCTCACCATGGACGCCGACCGCGGCACCTACTACAAGAACGGCGAGAAGTGGGAGGCGCGCGGGCACGTGGAGACCCGGAATCTCCGGACCGGCTCGACCCTGTCGGGCCCCTCGCTCGACTACTACCGCGAGCTGAGCGGTGTGCGCGACACGCTCGAGATGTACGCCACCGGGCGCCCGAAAATCGACTACGTCGAGGCTGACAGCGGCGCCGCCCGGAAGCCGGAGCCCTACACCATCGTCGCCGACCGGGTGCGCTTCAAGGGAAACGACCGGATCTGGGCCGGCGGCAAGGTCACCGTCGACCGGAGCGATTTCGCGGCCCGCGCCGACTCCATGCGGCTCGACACCGGCGCGGGGAGCGACGGCACGCTGCTCGGCGGACAGCCCGAACTGCGCGGGGTCGGGGACGACAGCTTCCGGCTCACCGGCACCCGTATCGATCTCGCGCTCCAGCAGCGGGAGCTGAGCAAGGTGACGGCCAAGGGGCAGGGACACGCCGTGAGCCGCGACTGGGACCTGACCGCCGACACGATCGCGATCGATCTCAAGGAGCGGAAGATCGACCGCACGCTGGCGTGGGGCACCGAGACGCGGCCGTACGCCGTGTCCACCTCGTACGCCATGCGCGCCGACTCGCTGGCGCTCGACTCCCCCGGGCAGCTCCTCCAGCAGGTGCGCGGCTACCGCAAGGCGTGGCTCGGGGGCACCGTGGACTCGGTGACACAGGAGCGCGACTGGATGCGAGGCGATACCGTGATCGCCACCTTCACCCCCTCGGATTCCGCGGGCCGCCGGCGGGCCGTGCTGAGCCGCATCGAGGCCCGCGCGGGCGCGCAATCCTACCATCTCGACCACAATGCCAAGGCCCCGCGCCGGCCCTCGATCAACTATGCCCGGGGAGACGCCATCGTGGTGACGATGAAGACCGGGGCCGGAGGCGGGGTGGACCGGGTGGACATCCGCGGCAAGGTGGACGGCATTCAGCTGGAGGCCGCGGCGGACAGCGCCGCGCCGCCCGCCGACAGCGGCCGCGCGCGGCCCGCGGGCGGTGCCCCGCCGCGTCCGACGCCCAAGCGGCCGGCCGCGACGCGGGGGCCGGCGGCCAGGACGCCGGCTCGATGAGCGCCCCGGAATGGGTCGCCGCGCTTGGCGACCGCGATCCCTCGGTCGCCATCGCGCTCGCCGCGATCACCCGCGCGGCCGGTCCCAACGACATGGCGACGTTCGGCGACCTGGTCATGTCGTATCGCGAGGCCCACCTCGCGTGCTATCAGGCGCTCGGCACCGCGGCCGAGCAGGAGATCACCGGCGATGAGGTGCGGGACCACCTGCGAAACTCGGTTCTTCCCCGGCTCGCGGTCGAAGGGTGGCTGGTCGATACCTCGGCCTCGGAGTGGGAGCCGGTGCAGCCTCGCGTGGCGTGGTGGGGGACGGGCGCCGAGGACCGCCAGGCCATCTACGACGCGCTGCTCGCGGCGGCGGGGCGGGCAGCGCAGCGCTCGGCCCAGCGCCCGCGTCCCTCCACGCCCAGGCGCACCACCACGAGCGTCCTCGAGGGCGTCCGGCTGGTGAAGACCTTCAAGGATCGGCGGGTGGTGAACGAGGTCAGCGTCAGGGTGGAGCAGGGCGAGATCGTGGGGCTCCTCGGCCCGAACGGCGCGGGAAAGACCACGACCTTCTACCTTATAACGGGGCTGATCCGGCCGGACGCCGGCCAGGTGCGGCTGGACGGGCTCGACCTCACCCGGGCGCCGATGTACGAGCGGGCCCGTGCGGGCATCGGCTACCTCGCGCAGGAGCCCTCGATCTTCCGCAAGATGACGGTCGAGGAAAATATTCTGGCGATTCTCGAGACGCGCCGGCTCGGGCGCGAGCAGCGGCAGCGCGAGCTGGACCGCATGCTCGACGAGCTGTCGATCAAGCATCTGCGCCGGAGCCGGGCCTACAGCCTGAGCGGCGGCGAGCGGCGCCGGCTCGAGATCACCCGGGCGCTCGTGACCGAGCCCAAGTTCATGCTGCTGGACGAACCCTTCGCCGGGGTGGACCCGATCGCCGTGCACGACATCCAGACGATCGTCGCCGGGCTCCGGCACCGCGGCATCGGCGTGCTGATCACCGATCACAACGTCGAGCAGACCCTCGATATCGTGGACCGGGCGTACATCATGTTCGAAGGCAAAGTGCAGGCCGCCGGAAAAGTCAGTGAGCTCGTGTACGACGACCGGGTGGCGCAGCTCTATCTGGGCCCCACCCTCACCGCGCGTCTCCGCGCCCGTCTGGAGTCGGTGGCATGAGAACCGGGCTTTCCCAGCACACCAGTCTGCGCCAGGAGCTGCGGGTCAACCCGCGGCTCTACCAGGCCATGGACATGCTCTACATGCCCATGATGGATCTGCAGCAGCACCTCAAGCAGGAGCTGCTGGCCAACCCGTTCCTGGAGCTGCTGGAGCCCGAAGACGAGACGCCCGAGCAGAAGGACGCCGAGCAGGAGAAGGAGCAGAAGGAGAAAGAGGAGGAGATGGACTGGGAGGAGATTCTCCTCAACGGCTTCGAGGTCGGCGGCACGCGCGAGCAGTATGAGCAGCTCGAGTACACCGAGCCGGTCACGGTCGAGACCAAGGATCTGATCGACTACCTCCGCGAGCAGCTCCAGATGATGACGCTCACGCCGCGGCAGCTCCTGCTGGCGGAGGAGTTCCTCGGCAACATCAACGACGAGGGATACCTCGCCGCGTCGCTGGAGGAGATCGTCGGGTCGGTGAACCAGTTGGTCACGGGGCACGTCGAGAAGGACGGAGAGGGCGGAGAGGACGGGGACGACGGAGCGGCGCCCGCCGCCGGCGCGTCGGACCTCGCCGTCCGGTCCTCTCCGTCCTCTCCGTCCTATTACACCATGGCCGAAGCCGAGGAGATGCTCGGCATCATCCAGCGGCTCGACCCGCCCGGCGTCGGCGCACGCGATCTGCGCGAGTGCCTCCTCATCCAGCTCGGCGAGCAGGCCGACACCACCTCGCTCACCTTTCGGCTGGTCCACGACGCCTTCCCGGACCTCATCGCCCACCGCTGGAACGATCTCGCCAAGCGGTTCGGGGTCGAGCCGGCGGCGGTCCAGTCGGCGGCCGACGAGCTCGCCCGGCTCGATCCCAAGCCGGGCCTCAAGCACGCGAGCCAGAGCGACGGGTACATCATCCCCGACCTCATCGTCGAGAAGATCGGGGGCCGCTACCAGGTGTTCCTCAACGATACCGGGATGCCGCGGCTGCGGCTCAGCCGCTCGTACCAGGAGATCGCCCGCGACAAGAAGAAGATGACGCCCGAGAACCGCGAGTTCATCGCCTCGAAGATGAACAGCGCGAACTGGATGATTCAGGCCATCGAGCAGCGCCGGCAGACCATGCTCAAGGTCATGAACTTCATCGTGGACCGGCAGCGCGAGTTCTTCGAGAAGGGGATCGAGTACCTGCGCCCGCTCACGCTCCGCGAGGTCGCGGAGGTGATCAACATGCACGAGTCCACCGTGAGCCGGGTGACCAACGAGAAGTACGTGCAGACGCCGCGCGGCGTGCTGCCGCTCAAGTTCTTCTTCTCGAGCGCGCTCGCCACCGCTTCCGGCGAGGACGCGAGCGCCCGCTCCATCCGCGCCAAGCTGCAGAAGATGGTGTCCGAGGAGGACACCGCGAAGCCGCTCACCGACCAGCAGATCGTGCACCTGTTCCAGGAGCAGGGGATCCAGATCGCCCGGCGCACGGTGGCGAAGTATCGGGATCAGCTCGGCATCCTGCCGGCGCGCATGCGCAAGCGGGTATGACCCCGCCCGCCGCCGAGACGCTGGACGTCAGCGTGCTCGTCCCGGCGAAGGACGAGGCGTCCAACCTTCCCGAGTTCGTGCGGCTGTGCGGCCAGGCCCTCGGCGCCGCCGGGTTCAGCTTCGAGGTCGTCGTCGTGAACGACGGCTCGCGCGACGACACCGGCCGCGTGCTCCGCGAGCTCCAGCGCGCGCATCCCTTCCTCCGGGTCGTGACCCACCGGCGCCAGCGCGGCATCGCCGACGCGCTCCGCTCCGCCGGCGACGTGGCCCGCGGCGACGTCTTCGTGTTCTATCCCGCCGACCTGCAGTACCTGCCCGAGGACATCCCGCGGCTGGTGGCGCCGATTCTCGGCGGGCGGGCCGACATCGTGACCGGGACGAAGCAGGGCAAGTACGAGAAGGCCTTCGTAAGCGGCGTCTACAACCGGCTCTGCCGCTGGCTGTTCGGGGTGCGGGTGACCGACCTCAACTCGGTCAAGGCCTACCGGCGGGAGGTCATGGACGGCATGTCCCTCAGGCCCGACTGGCACCGGTACCTGGTCGTGATCGCTGCGGCGGACGGGTTCCGGCTCGATTCGCTGCCCGTGCCGCTGTATCCGCGCCGCGCCGGCGAGTCCAAGTTCACCTGGCGCCGGATCCCGGTGGGCATCTTCGATCTGCTCAGCGTGTGGTTCCAGCTTCGGTTCGGGCGGAAGCCGATGCTGTTCTTCGGCATCGCCGGGGCCACGCTGTTCCTGATCGGTCTGGTCGCGGGGGTGGTGGCGCTCGTCCTCCGGTTCGGCTTCGGGTTCGGGTTCCGTCCCCTGCTCAATCTGGTCGAGACCATGGTGATCAGCGGCATCGCTCTGTTCGGGTTCGGCCTCATCGGCGAGATGGTCGCGGGACTGCAGGAGGAGACGCGGGCGATCGCCCGCGCGCTCGATCGACTGGACAAGCCCGACCCGCGGGACTGATCGGTGCGGGTGGTCTTCCTGACGCACAACTACCCCCGGTGGCCGGGCGACCTCTCGGGCGCCTTCCTCGCGACGCTCGCCGCCGCGCTGGTGCGCCGCGGCATCGAGGTGCGGGTCGTCGCGCCGAGCGACGCGGGGCAGGGCGGGGAAGAGGAGCGCGACGGGGTGAAGATTCGCCGCGTGCGCTACGCCTCCGCCCGGCTCGAGACCATCGCCTATCGCGGCACCATGACCTCCGCGCTCCGGGCGCCGGGCGGGTGGCGCGCCCTCGCGGGTCTCTGGCGCGCGCTCGGACGCGGGGCGCGCGAGGAGCTCGCGGCCGGCGCCGACCTGGTGCACGCGCACTGGTGGGTGCCGGCGGGACTCGCCGCGCCGGCCCGGGCGCCGCTCGTGCTCACGGTGCACGGCACCGACGCGGCCCTGCTGCGCCGGTCGCGGCTGGCGCGGCGGCTCGCCCGCCCGGTCTTCGCGCGGGCGCGCGTGGTGACCGCCGTCTCGCGCGAGCTCGCCGCGTGGGTGCAGACGTCGACCGGCCGCCACGTGGCGTCGGCGCACGTGCATCCCATGCCGTTGGACAGCGAGGGGTGGCCCTGGACCAGCGCCGGCGGCGGGACCATCGTCGTGGCCCGGCTGTCGGCCCAGAAGCGCATCAACCTCGCCATCGAGACGACCGCGTTCCTCGCGTCCTGCGGGCACGACCTGCCGCTCACGATCGTGGGCGACGGGCCCGAGCGCGCCCGCCTCGAGCAGCAGGCCGAGCGCCTGGGCATCGGGTCCTTCGTCCGGTTCACGGGGGCAGTCGCCCCGGCGGACGTGATCGACCATCTCGCGCGCGCCGACCTGATGCTGTTTCCCGCCCAGGGCGAGGGGTTCGGTCTCGCCGCCGCGGAGGCGCTGATGGTGGGCGTGCCGGTCGTCGCCTGCTGGGACGGCGGCGGACTGCTCGACGTCGTGCCCGAGAGCGGCGCGGGCCGGCTGACGCTGCCCTCGGCGGAGGCGCTGAGCGACGCGGCCCTCGACCTCCTGCAGGATCCGGAGCGCCTCGCGCTCGCGCGCCTCGTGGGCGAAGCGTGGCGGGCGCGACTCAGCCCCGACCACGTGGCGGAGCTGTGCGAAGGCTGGTATCGCGAGGCGCTCGGTGCCTAAATCCGGACGCGGCGG
>JAICJD010000207.1 GCA_025928645.1 Gemmatimonadales bacterium | reverse complement strand
GCGCTCGCGCCGCTTCGGAGCGTGTCCACGGGCGGGCGGGTCTTCCTCGCCGGCGGGGCCGACGTGATTCACCGCTCGGGGAAGGCGTACGACGGGTTCACGGGTACCACCGATCTCGGCGGCTCTCTGGGCCTCGGCTCGCAGTTCCGGCTGACGGATCGGATCAGCATGCAGGGAGACCTTCGCGCGGCGCTGTATCAATTGAGCCTGACCGATCCGAGCGGCCTGCCGTATTCCTCGGCCTTTCAAACGGATCTGCTCGCTCACGTCGGCGTCACCGTGAAGCTCGCCCCGTCACTGGAGGAGTGATACGGAAAGGCCCTGTCGATTTCGAGCGGCTGCAGTTTCTTTCCCTCAATGCGCTACCTCCTTCTACCCCTCGCCTGCATCTCCACGGTCGCCGCCGCGCAGACGGCGCCACCGCCGATCTCGTCGCCCCCGCCGGCGACCGTAGCCCATGCGCCCGGGCTACCCCCGCCATGGGAGCAGAAGACTCGCGAGATCTATAAGACGGCGGTCGAGACGCCGACCGTCGCCGGGCGGGGGCAGGTGCCGAAGCTTGCCGGCTATCTCGCGGACCAGCTCCGGGCCGCCGGCTGGGCCGACGGCGACATCCACGTGCTGCCGTACGTCGCGCCGGACAGCGATCGCACCGCGGCGCTGATCGCGCGCTGGCCGGCCGCCGGGACTCCCCGGAAGAAGCCGATGCTGATCATCGCGCACATGGACGTGGTCGAGGCGCTCCGGAGCGACTGGACGACCGATCCGTTCAAGCTCGTCGAGAAGGACGGCTACTTCTACGGCCGCGGCAGCGGCGACGACAAGGGCGGGCTGGTGCCCTCGATGGTCGCGCTGATGAAGCTGCGCCAGTCCGGCTTTACACCCGACCGCGACGTCATCCTGCTCTACACCGGCGACGAGGAGACCCACGGGAGGGGCGCGGAGCTCGGCGCGACCGAGTGGCGCAAGTGGACCGACGCCGAGTTCGTGCTGAACGCCGACGCCGGCAGCGGCGCCTTCACCCGCGACGGAAAGCCGCTCGGCTTCGGGCTCCAGACGTCCGAGAAGACGTTCCAGAGCTACTACTTCCGGGTCCGCAACCCCGGCGGGCACAGCTCGCGGCCCCGGCCCGACAACGCGATCTACGATCTCGCCGACGCGCTCAAGAAGCTCCAGCACCACCGCTTCACGCCGATGCTGACCGAGACCACACGCGAGTATTTCGCCGCCCGGGCCAAGCAGGAGGGGAACAGCGCGCTCGGCCGGGCGATGCGGCGATGGCTGGCCAATCCGGACGACGGCGCCGCGGCCGACAGCATCGAGGCCAATCCGCTCGAGGTGGGGATCACCCGCACCCGCTGCGTCGCCACGATGCTCAAGGGCGGCCACGCCGAGAACGCGCTGCCGCAGCTCGCCGAGGCGACGGTGAACTGCCGGATCATGCCGGGCGTCGAGCCGCCGACGGTGCAGCGGGAGCTCCAGCAGACTGTCGGCCCGAAGGTCGAAGTGACCCCGTACCCCGACCTCGGCCGGCCGACGCCGGTGTCGCCGCTCCGGCCCGACGTCGTCAAGGCCTATACCGACGCGGTGCACGCACGCTTCCCGAACCAGCCGATCATCCCGCAGATGAGCACGGGTGCCACGGACGGGCTCGAGTTCCGCGCGCGGGGAATGCCGGTGTACGGCGTGGACGGCGGCTGGAGCGTGTCGCCGGACGACGAGCGGGCGCACGGCAAGGACGAGCGCATGCCGGTCCAGGCGCTGTGGGACAACGTGCTCCACTGGGAGCGCGTGGTTCGCGAGCTCGCGAGCTGACCGCGGTGGTCTTCTCCCGGATCGTTCCGGCACGTACCTTAACCGCTCCCCCAGCAGGAGTCGTTCGATGCCGATGTATCTCTGGCAGGCCTCGTACACCGTGGATGGCGCGAAAGGGCTGCAGAAGGAGGGAGGCACCAGGCGGCGGGCTGCGGTACAGCAGATGGTGGAGAAGGCAGGCGGCAAGTTGCACGCCTTCTATTTCGCGTTCGGTGAAACCGACGTGTGGGGCATCAGCGAGTTCCCCGACCAGACGACGGCCATCGGCCTGAGCCTCGCCGTCAACGCGAGCGGCGCCGTCGCGTTTCGCAGCACCCTGCTGATCACGCCCGAAGAAATGGATGCGGCCATCAAGAAGGCGGTGGCGTACAGTCCGCCCGGAGCCTGACCACAGTCAGGTTCACTCCAGTTGGAACCGCTCGAAGCGGTGCAGGGCCGTCTCCACCCGCTCTCGAAGCGCTCGCGACGGCCGCCGCTCGACCCAGTTCCAGCGCTGCACCAGGAGCCGTTGTCGCTCGCGATCGGTCTTGAGGTCGAGGCCGGCCACGATGCGGTCCCCGATGAGGACCGGGCACACGAAATAGCCGAACACCCGCTTGTCCCTCGGGACGTAGGCCTCGAAGCGATACTCGTACTCGAAGAAGAGCCGGAGCCGCTTGCGCTGGATGATGAGCGGGTCGAAGGGCGAGAGGATGTGAACCAGTTCCTCCGCCGGGCCGGAAAACGTATCGAGGGCGTCCGGCCGGACCCAATGCTCGAGCCGGCCCGCTCCTTCCACCTGCACCGGTACCAGCTCCCTTCGGCGGACGCGCGACTCCACCAGGCGACGCATCGCCGGCTTGCGCGCGGCATCCTGGTAGCAGATCGAGTCCACGCTCACGATCCCCTGCGATCGGAGCGCTCGGTCCAGCAGGTAGTCGAGCGTCTCGCGTTCGCTCGCGGCGCGCGGCAGACGGTCCCACCCGAAATGGCGAGGCAGCAGCTCGTAGGTCTTGAGCATGCCGGTCCGCCGGCTCACGGTCACGAGGCCCTTGTAGAAGGCGGCCTCCAGCGCGCGCTTGGCGGGCTTTCGGCTGCCCCAAGCGTGCTCCTTGTCCGCCAGCACGTCGTTGTCGATGTCGCGAATGGTGATCGGGCCGGCCCTTCGGATGCGCGACACCACCCGGCGCAGGTCCTGGCTGGTCACGTCGCCGAACCAGATCCGCCGGTGCCAGTCCCGGCGCATGGGGCGGACATAGAACCGAATCGTCTCCGTCGGCAGGTAGGAGAGCGCGTGGGTCCAGTACTCGAAGACCGTCCTGTCGACGCTCTGCGCCTGGTGAAGGTGCCCGCGCCGATACGATGGAATGCGCGTGTAGAGAATGTGGTGGTGGCTGCGCTCGATGACGTGGATGGTGTCGATCTGCAGGTAGCCGAGGTGGGCCACGGCCGCCGGGGTGGCCTCCGGGCCGGCGCCGAACGGCTCGGCGGAGTTCAGCCGCTGGGCATGCAGCCAGATGCTGCGCGCCCGGGCGGGGGTGAGTCGGACGGTTGGCTCGTTCATCCCGGCGAAGATAGACCTTGATCCGCCTGAAACACGTCCGTATTGAGGTACTTGAGCCCCGAATCCGCCATCAGCGTGACCACGCTGGCCCCGGCGCCGAGCCGCTCGGCGACCTGCCGCGCGGCGATCACGTTGGCGCCCGACGACGTCCCGGCGAACCATCCCTCCTCGCGCGCGAGCCGGCGCGCCATCGCCTTGGCCTCCGCGGTCGGCACCGCCACGATCTCGTCCACCAGCGACGGCTCCCACAGCGGCGGCACGTAACCGATGCCGACGCCCTCGATCTTGTGAGGCCCCGGCGCGCCGCCGCTCAGTACCGCCGACTCGGCGGGCTCGACCGCCACGATCCGGACGGCCGGCTTCCGTCGCTTGAGGACCGCCGCCACGCCCCGGATGCACGCCGCCGTGCCGACCGAGTGCACGAACGCGTCCACCGCGCCGGCGGTATCCTTCCAGATCTCCTCGCCAAGCGCGGTGTAGCCCGCCACGGCGTCGTGATTGTTGAGCTGGTCGGTCCAGTAGGTGTGCGGCGCACGGGCGAGCGCGCGTGCCGCCTCGATCATGTCCAGGATGAGCTGCCTGGTGGTCTGCCCGCCCTCGCTCGGCACGACGATGACCTCGGCGCCGAGCGCGCGCATCTGATCGAGCTTCTCGCGCGCGAAGGCGTCGGAGCTCACGATGCGGATGCGGTACCCCTTGGCGGCGCAGACCAGCGCGAGCGAGGCGCCGGTGCTGCCCCCGGTGTACTCGACCACCGTGTCGCCCGGCCGCAGCCGCCCGTCGGCCTCGGCGCGCTCGATGACCGCGAGCGCCATCCGGTCCTTGACGCTGCCGGTGGGGTTCTGCCACTCGAGCTTGGCGCCGATGCTCGTGCCCTCGGGCGCGAGGGCGCGGAGCCGGGCGAGCGGGGTGTGTCCGATCGTGTCGAGAACGTTCATGGGCGTTCGGCGGGGAACAAGATGGAACCGGCGCGGGTTCCCACACTACCATCACTCAGAACACGGGAGACGTCATGGCAGGCGCCAAGATCATGGTTCTCTATCCGACCCCTCGCGACCCGGCGGCGTTCGAGCGGGCCTATCGCGACGAACACACCCCGATGGTCACGCAGGCCAACTTTCCGGGGATGACGCGGTTCGTCGCGTCGCGCATCACGGGCACGGCCGCCGGCACGCCCGCGCCGTTCGCGCGGGTCGCCGAGTTGCACTTCCCGTCCCTCCAGGCATTGCAGGCGGCGGCCGGAAGCGAGGGCGCGAAGCGGGCCGTGGCCCATGCGATCTCCATCTCGACCGGCGGCGCGCCGGTGTTCCTCATCGCCGACGAAGAGACTACGACCTTCTAGCAAAATCGCACACGCATGCCTTGACCCGCTGAAGGTTTCCGGCTATGATGCCGTCGGGAGTCGCGTCCCGATCGAGACCTCGCACCAACGGCACCAGCACGGTGCCGTTCACCGAGGTGGCCCGGGTGGCCAAGCTCATCGGTGCGCGACTTTTTGCTGGCAACACCACGCGGTTGTCGAGGAGTGAAATGATCGTTCGCCACACCATTCTCCGGGCCGGCCTGTTCGAAGAGGCCACGCGCCTGCGCTACGCCCATCGGGCGCTTCCGCTGGGTGTGCATCGGACTCGGGTGTCCGAAATCCGCCCGTTTCGGGTGCGCGGCCCCGTCGGCGCCACCCGTCCCGATTCCCTGGAGCGCACTGTGGCCGTGAGGCTGCCCGCAAATACGGGCTGAGCCGACAACCGCCACCCGGCGAGCACCACGTCGCCCCACCTGCGCTCCGTCGCATGGTGGGGCGATGTGTTTCCGGGCCGCGC
>JAICJD010000246.1 GCA_025928645.1 Gemmatimonadales bacterium | reverse complement strand
GCTCCTCGCCACCGACGGCCGCGCCAGCTACCAGGCCCTGGCCGACGAGGTCGGCCTGAGCCGGCCCGCCGTCATGGAACGGGTCAAGCGCCTCGAGGAAGGCGGCCACATCCGCGGGTACGCCGCGCGAATCGATCGCGCCAAGGTGGGCTACCCCATCACGGCGTTCGTCAACGTGCGCTATCCAGGGTCCGAGCACGAGGAGGCCGAGCGGGCGGTCCGTACGCTCGAGACGAACCCGAGCGTGCTCGAGTGCCACCACGTGGCGGGCGACGACTGCTACATCCTCAAGGTCGCGGCGCCCTCGCTCGAAGCGCTCGAGCGCATCCTCGGAACCCTCCGCGCGCCGGGCCTCTCGGCCAGCACGCGCACGACGATCGTCCTGTCCAGCGTCTTCGAGAAGACGGGCGTCGTCCCGGTGGAAAACGACTGATGGCCACGCTGCGCGGCAAGGCGCTCATCGCCTACCTGCTGGTCTGCACGGTGTGGGGGTCCACCTACCTCGCGATCCGGATCGGGGTCGGCCACCTGCCGCCGTTCCTGTTCGCCGGCGTCCGCTTCTTCGTAGCCGGCCTGCTGCTCGGCACGATCACCACCGCGCTGGGCGTGCGGCTGCCGTCGCGCGCGCGCGACTGGCGCACCCTCATCATCACCGGCGTGTTCCTGCTCTGCGGCGCGAACGCGATCGTCGTATGGTCGGAGCAGTACGTCGCCTCCGGCGTGGCAAGCGTGCTGGTGTCGTCCATGCCACTCTGGTCGGCCTTCTTCGACGCCGTCGTCCCCGGCGGCAAGACGCCGCTGACCTGGCGCATCGGCGTGGGACTCGCCATCGGCTTCCTCGGCACGGCGCTCCTCGCCGGCATCACGCCGCACGAGCTGGCGACCGCGGATCTTCGCGGCCCCATCGCCCTCACCTTCGGCAGCGCCTCGTGGGCGCTGGGCAGCGTGTACTGGAAGCGGAATCCCACCAAGGTGAGCCCGTACGCGGCGGCCGCGGTGCAGATGGCCACCGCCGGCGCGCTCCTCGTGCTCTTCGGACTGGCCATCGGCGAGGGCCCGCGGTTCCATCTCGACCCCACCGGCCTCGAGGCGATGGCCTACCTGATCGTGTTCGGCTCGATCGTCGGCTACACCGCGTTCGGTTACGCGCTCGAGCACAGCTCGGCCGCCATCGTGGGCACCTACGCGTACGTGAATCCGGTGGTGGCGGTCATCCTGGGATGGCTGGTGCTCCGCGAGCCCATTACCGGCCGCATGATCGCGGCCATGGCGCTGATCCTGGGCTCGGTGCTCTGGATCCAGCTCGCGGCGCGGCCGGCGCGGGCGCACCCGGTCCGGCCGGTGCGCGCGCTCGAGCGGCGGCGGCCGGCGGATGCATGACAGAGGGTCAGACGGGCAGACGGTCGGACAGACGGTCAGACGGTCAGACGGTCAGTAGGGCAGATGGGGAATAATGAAGGAAAACGAAGAGCCTCGATGCCCGGTCCTCACCTCGCCAACAGCTGCCGCCTCAGCTTGACCATTCGCCGCCGCAGCGATCCGTCGTGGATCCGCTCGCCGATGCGGACAATCGTGCCGCCGAGGATCTCGGGATCGACCGTGAACGCGGGCAGCACTTCCTTGCCGAGCTGGCGGCTCAGCGCCTCGCCGATCGTCTTCTGCAACGCGGCGTCGGCCGGGCGGGCCAGCGTGACGCCGGCGCGCACCCGGTTCATCTTGACATCGAGCAGCCCGTGGTACGCCGAGGCGATCTCGCGCAGGAGCTGCTGCCGGTTCCGCTTGACCAGGGCCTGCAGGAACAGGGTGAACTCGCGCGGCGTGCCCTGGAGCGCCGCGGCCAGAATCCGCGCCTTCTCCGCCTTGGGCACCCGGGGCGACATGAGCACGCCCTGGACCTCGGGCGTGTTCTCCACGGCGCCCGCCACCGCGTCGATCAGGTCGGCGTAGCGCTCCGTGTGGCCGCCCCGCTCACCCAGGTCGAACAGCGCCTCGGCGTAGTTGCGGGCGACGGTCTCCGACCTCACCGGCCGCCCTCGAGCGTGGCCAGGTAGTCGGACACGATCTTCCGGTCCGTCTCGGTGTTGAGCCGCTCGCCCACCAGCTTGGAGGCGGCGGCGAGCGAGAGGTCCACCGCCTCGCGCCGGAGGTCGGCCACGGCGCGATCGCGCTCGGTGGCGATCTCCCGGCGCGCCCGCGCCAGCAACTCCTCCTGCTCCTGCTTGGTCTTCTGCAGCGACACCGCGCGCTCCTTCTCCGAGAGCTGGCGCGCCTCGGTCAGGAGGCCGTGTGCCTGCGTCTTGGCGTCGGCGACCAGCTTGCGGTGCTCCTCGAGGAGCTTCGCGGCCTCGGCCCGGCTCTGCTCGGCCTCGGCGAGCTGCCGCTCGAGCGCGGCCTCGCGCGCCTCGACCGCGCCGAGCACGGCGGGCCAGGCGAACCGCTTGAGGATGGCGAGCAGCAGCAGGAAGACGAACACCGTCCAGAGCATGAGGCCGCCGTCCACCGTCAGCGGACTGGAGGCGGCGTGCGGCTCTTCCTGGGCGAGCAGCGCGATGTGCAGCATGTCAGGTCTCCGTTGCCTCGGCCCGGCGGGACCGGCTCTTCCGCCGGCCCGCCAGCCGATGTCCCGCCTAGAAGTTGATCTTGCCCTGGATCAGGAACGCGATGACCGCCACGAACAGCGCGACGCCTTCGACGAGCGCCGCCGCGATGATCATGGCCGTCTGGATCCGCGCCGTGGCCTCCGGCTGCCGGGCGATGCCCTCGGTGGCCCGGCCGCCGATGAGGCCGATGCCGATGCCCGCGCCGACGACCGCGAGGCCGGCCGCGAGGCCGGCGCCGATGAGGCCGTAGCCCCGGTCCGCCCCGGCCGCGGCGGCCTGCAGAAGGGCGACAATGTACAGCATGCGCTGCTCCCTTGCGTGTGCGGGAGACTCGGAGTCGGTTGCGCCCGCCGCGCGTGGATCGCCTCTCCCGGTGCGATCTCGCCGCGGTGACCCGCCGGCGTCCCCGCCCGAACAGGCGGCGGACAGCGGGCATCGTCCGCCGTTCGGCGGACTACCAGACCGGACGGCGCGTGCGCTCGCCGTCCGGGCATCTTTTCCAGCGTCATCCTGAGCCGTACGCTGCGCTCAGGGCAGGCTCCACGATAGAGCCATGGGCCGACGCATGGCCCTTTTCGCTTCGCTCAGGGTGACTCCCGATTCGGTTACCCCTCGCGCCCCTGGCTACCCAGCCTGATCCTCTGCTCCCCTGCTCCCCTGCTCCCCTGCTCCCCTGCTCGCCTGGTCGCCTGCTAATGCTCCGCCCGCATCAGCCCGATGAACACCGCCGTCAGCAAGGTGAACACGTACGCCTGCAG
>JAICJD010000012.1 GCA_025928645.1 Gemmatimonadales bacterium | reverse complement strand
TGCCTCCGTGGTGAATGGTCCGCGGACCTGGGACCTCGCCGGTGTGCTGTTGACAAAAAGCCCTTTTCCGTGGCCGTTGTCCGTGTTTTTCGTGGTTCCGTGGTGAACTTCTGTACCGATGCCCGTCTACCGGCGAACCGCGCCAACGGCTGCGAGGCTTCCTCCGGCCGCGCCTTGTGAATAGTTTCACAATACCTGTTTCGGAGCCCGCCGATGCCCGACCTGCTGGCCGCGCGATCCCAGATGGCCGTCTCGCTCGGCTTCCACATCCTCTTCGCCGTCGTCGGGATCGGTATGCCGCTCCTCATGGTGATCGCGGAGCAGCGGTACCGCAGCACCGGCGACCCGATCTGCCTCGAGCTGGCGAAGCGCTGGGCCAAGGGCACGGCAATTCTCTTCGCCGTCGGCGCCGTGTCAGGGACCGTGCTCTCGTTCGAGCTCGGCCTGCTCTGGCCCGAGTTCATGCGGCTCGCCGGCCCGGTCATCGGCATGCCGTTCTCGCTCGAGGGCTTCGCCTTCTTCATCGAGGCCATTTTCATCGGGGTGTATCTCTACGGCTGGGACCGCATCCCTCCCCGGGCCCACGTGCTCGCGGGCCTCGCGGTCGCGGTGAGCGGCGCGGCGTCGGGCATCTTCGTCGTCACCGCGAACGCGTGGATGAACAGTCCCACCGGGTTCGAGATGGCCGCGGGCAAGGTCACCGGCGTCGACCCGATCGCGGGGATGCTCAATCCGATGACCTTCCAGCAGACGCTCCACATGACGCTCGCGGCGTACGCCGCGACGGGCTTCGCGGTGGCCGGGATCCACGCCGCGCTCCTCCTGGTCGAGCGGCACAACGCGTTTCATCGCCGGGCGCTCGGCATCGCTCTGCTGGTCGGCGCGCCCGCCGCGGTGCTCCAGCCGCTCTCGGGCGACGTGAGCGCCCGCGCCGTCGGCGCCTGGCAGCCAGCCAAGCTGGCGGCCATGGAGTCGCACTTCGAGACCGAGCGGCGCGCGCCCTTCACCATCGGCGGGATACCCGACGTCGAGGCGCGGAGAACCCGCTACGCGATCCAGGTGCCGGCCGGCCTCTCGCTCCTGCTGCATCACGATCCCGACGCCGTGGTCACGGGCCTCGACCACTTCCCGCGCCGCGACTGGCCGCCGGTGACGATCGTGCACCTGGCTTTCCAGGTCATGATCGCGCTCGGCACCTACCTGGCCCTGCTGAGCCTGTGGATCGGCTGGCGCGCGCTGCGCCGCCACGATCCGTGCGACAGTCCATGGATGCTCCGCGCCATCGCCGTCGCGGCGCCGATGGGTTTCCTCGCCATCGAGGCCGGGTGGACCGTCACCGAGGTCGGCCGCCAGCCCTGGGTCATCTACGGCCTGCTGCGGACCGCCGATGCCGTGACGCCGATGCCCGGCCTGGTCGTGCCCTTCGTGGGCTTCACCCTCCTCTACTGCGCGCTTGGCGCCATCGTCGTGTGGATGCTCTACCGCCAGATCATCCGGAGCCCGCGCCACAGCGAGTGGAGCCGGGTGTACTCGCCCCGCGAGGCCGCCCGTGTCTGAGTCGGGCCTGCCCGGCGTGATGGCCGGACTCGTGGCGCTGTCCCTGAATGCGTACGTGCTGTTCGGCGGCGCCGACTTCGGCGGCGGCGTGTGGGATCTGCTCGCCTCCGGGCCGAGCAAGGCGCGCCAGCGCGAGGTCATCGGCCACGCGATCGGCCCGATCTGGGAGGCCAACCACGTGTGGCTGATCCTCGCGATCGTGCTGACCTTCACCTGCTTCCCGCCGGTGTTCGCCCGCCTCGGCATCGTGCTGCACGTCCCGCTCACGCTGATGCTCATCGGCATCGTCCTCCGCGGCTCGGCTTTCACCTTTCGCGCCTACGACGACGAGCACGACGCCGCGCAGCGGCGCTGGGGCCGCATCTTTGCCGTAGCGAGCCTGCTGACCCCGCTCCTGCTCGGCGTCTGCATCGGCGCCGTCGCCAGCGGCCGCGTCGGGCCGGTGCCGGCCCGCGGCTCGTTCGCCGACCGGTTCGTGGATCCGTGGCTCACGCCGTTCAGCCTGGCGGTAGGCGTGCTCGCTGTCGCCGTGTTCGCTCACCTGGCCGCGGTATTCCTGACCCTCGAGACGCGTGAGCCCGATCTCGAGGATGTCTTCCGCCGCGAGGGTCTCTGGTCCGGCGTGACCGTCTTCCTCGCCGCGCTCGTCGCGTTGCTGCTCGCGCCGTCACACGCGCCGCTCGTCGGTGCGGGTCTGCTCGGCTCGCGCTGGGCGCTGCCGTTCCATCTGGCCACCGGCGCCGCCGCCGTGGCGACCCTGGCGGCCCTCTGGACCAGGCACTACCATCTGGCTCGGGTCACGGTCGGCGCGCTGGTCTCGCTCATCGTGTGGGGGTGGGCGTTCTCCCAGTATCCCTACCTCGTGCCCCCGGACCTGACGGTGGCCAGCGCCGCGGCGCCCGCCGTGACGTTGCGCCTCATCCTCATCGCGCTGGGTCTCGGCGCGGCGCTGCTGGTCCCGTCGCTGCACTACCTGTTTCGCGTATTCAAGGCCGAGCCGGCCGGGTCGGTCCGGCGGCTGCCTACCGGAGGGCCGAACGCATGATGGACCTGCGAGTGCACACCGAGCGGCTCGATCTCGCCCCCCTCACCCTCGATGAGGTGGACGCGCTGCTCGCGGGCGACGGGCAGCGGCTCCGCGATCTGACCGGCGTCCTGTTTCCCCGTCCCGCATCGCCGCCGCCGTACATGACCGATCCGCTCCCCACGGTGCGCGAGCGACTGCGCGCCCGGCCGGGGGAGGCGCCCTGGTGGAACTGGCTCATGTTCGAGCGGGAGACCCGGCGCGCGGTCGGGCTGGTGGCGTTCGGCGGCCCGCCCGATGACGCGGGCGCGGCGCTCATCGGCTACGCGATGTACCCGCAGTTCGAGGGCCACGGCTTCGCCACCGAAGCGGTGCGAGCGATGATCGACTGGGCGTTCCGTCAGCCGGGAGTGCGCCAGGTGCGCACGCTGGCGCCGGTGTGGAACACCCCGGCGCTGCGCGTGGCGGAGAACGTCGGCATGCGCCCCGTCGCGGCGGATGAGGACGACGACGTGGGAGAGGTGCTGGTCTACGCGGTCAGCGCTCCAGCATCCGTCGCATCGGCCTGACGAGGAGCGCGAGCGCCACCGCCGCGACCAGCGCGGTGCCCGCCGTGACGGCGAACAGGGTCGAGAGCGGCATGGTCTCGTAGAAGCTCGACGCCATCCCGGCGAGGTAGTTTCCCACCGAGAGCGAGAGATACCACACGCCCATGATCAGTCCGGCGATGCGGACCGGCGCCAGCTTGCTCATGGCGCTGAGTCCCACCGGGCTCAGGCACAGCTCGCCCATCGTCTGCAGCCAGTAACTCAGCACCAGCCACAGCGGGCTCACCCGCGCGCCGCCGGCGGCGGCGCCCGCCGCGCCGATCATCACCGCGAACCCGAGACCGAGCAGCAGGAGGCCGAGCGCGAACTTGGTCGGGCTCGACGGGTCGCGGCGGCCGAGCCGGATCCAGAGCGCCGCGAACAGCGGCGCGAACAGGATGATGTACAGCGGCGGCAGCGCCTGGTACCAGCTCGCCGGGAACGCCTGCCCGAAGGCCGCATTGTGCGTGCTCCGCTCGGCGAACAGGTTGAGCGTCGAGCCCGCCTGCTCGTAAGCCATCCAGAAGACGCACGACGCCACGAACAGCACCGCGACGAGGAGCAGGCGCTTCCGCTCCTCGGGCGTCCACCGGGCGACGAAGAACAGCCAGCCGAAGAACCCGAGCGTCACCACCAGGAGCGCCCACTTGAAGTTGCGGCTGATGGCTTCGGCGTCGAGCGTGAGCCTGCCGCCGGCGACCAGCAGTCCGCTGACGACCAGGACCACGAGCGTGCCGACGACGACCAGCCGCACCTGTCGGTCGTTGCGGGCGGCGGCAGCCGGGTCCGCCGGCCGAACCGGCCGCAGACCTTCGGGCGCGAGATACTTGCCGCCGAGCGAGTACTGCACCAGACCCAGGAACATCCCGACCGCCGCGGCGGCGAACCCCCAGTGCCAGGCCGCCTCGGGGCGAATTCCGGCGCCGGCCAAGAGCCCGCGGAACGCGTCGCTCTGCGCCAGCCATCCGGTGATCAGCGGCGCGATGAAGGCTCCCGTGTTGATGCCGATGTAGTACAGCGAATAGCCGGCGTCGCGCCGGAGATCGTCCGGCGCGTAGAGCTGCCCGACCAGCGCCGCCACGTTCCCCTTGAGGCACCCCGTCCCCAGCGCGATCAGTACCAGTCCCAGGTAGAAGGTGGCCAGCGAGGGGATCGCCAGGCAGATGTGCCCGGACATGATGATCACGCCGCCGACGAACACGGTGCGGCGGAGCCCGAGCACCCGATCGGCCACCCATCCGCCGGGCAGCGAGAGCAGGTAGACCGAGCTCACGTAGAGCGCGTAGATCGGGCCGGCTTTCGCGGTATCGAAGCCGAGGCCGCCGGCCGCGACCGGCGCCGTCATGAACAGGATGAGGAGCGCGCGCATGCCGTAGTAGCTGAAGCGCTCCCACATCTCGGTGAAGAAGAGGGTCGAGAGTCCCCAGGGGTGGCCGAAGAAGCTTCGATCCGAAAGGGGCGCGGAGGCGGGCGGTCTGGCTGGAGCGGCTGTGGCCACGGGGTCTGCTTTCGGTATGCGTGAGTGAGCGTGCTACCGTGTCGCGTCGGTCATTGCTTCCCGAGCTTCTTCTTGAGATAGGCGAGTTGCGCCTCGATGGCGTCCTCGCGCCGGCGCCGGTCGTCCGCGGCCTGGCTCAGCTCGCCCTCGCCCGGCCGTGAGGCGCCGGCCGATTCCAGGTCTCGCCACGCCGCGGCGATCGAGTCGGACGGGTGCCCAGCCGCCGCCCGGCGCGCCTCGGCGGTCATGTCCTCGAGCTCCCGCTCGGCCAGGGCGAGCTCGTCTCGCTGCACCGCCAGCTTGCGCTCGAGCACGCCGGACCGCTGCTGGTGCCGCTCCGCGTACCGCTCGGCGATGCGCACCGTCTCGGGGTCGGGCACCATGGCCGCGAGCTTCCCGCGGCGGAGCGCGTCCTCGAGCTGGCGCCGCTCCTCCGCGAGCTCCCGTTCAGTGGAGACGAGCATGTCCCGCATCGTGCTCACGCCCAGGCGGGCCTCGACGATGGCTTCGCGGAGGCCGTTGGCGTAGGCACGCGGGTCGCCCCGGACGCCCTCGCGCAGCAACTGATCGAGTCGCGCCTTCAGACCTTCGAGCACGGCCGCGAAGACCTCGCGATTTCTGGCGGCGATGGCCGGCCGCCGGACGGCAGCCAAGCAGTTGGGAAATCGAATGGTAGGAGCCCCGGCTGAGACCGTCAAGCGAGCCGGGCCTCCCCCCCGCGCCACGCCCGCGCTACCCTACCGGTGCGATCCGTCACCCACTTGAGGAGCCGATGGCCGCGAATTCCTGTCCCGTGTGCGAAGAGCTGGCCGGCCGGGTTCCGACCCCGGGCGGCGTGGTGCATCGAAATGAATGGTGGGAGGTGGCGCACCACCCAGGCCCGTGGACCGACCCTGGCGAGCTGATGGTGAAGGCCCGCCGGCACGTCGAATCGCTATCGGAGCTTGCGCCGGCCGAGGCCGCGGCGTTGGGCCCGCTGCTCCGCGCGGCCGTGGGCGCCATCGAGCGGGCGGTGCGGCCGGAGCGCGTATACGTCGCCTCGTATGGCGAGCGGGTGCGCCACGTGCACTTCTTTCTCCTGCCCCGCACCTCCAGCCTGCCGGCGGGGCACGTGACCTCCGACGTGTACCGCCGCGCCCGCAGCCAGCTCCGCAAGTGGGGCCTGAGACCGAACCCGAGCAATGACGCGCGGGCGGACGCCGCCGAGCGCATCCGGAGTGACGAGGCGTGGAAGACGTTGAGCACCTGATCGTCGGGGCGGGTCCGGCTGGGCTCCGCGCGGCGCAGGTTCTGGCCGAGGCCGGCCGCGAGGTGCTCGTCGTCGAGAAGCACGCGGAGATAGGTCCGAAGACCTGCGCCGGCGGCCTCACGCGGAAGACGATGCGCGAGCTCGAGCTGCTCGGCCTCCCGGCCGATGCCGCCCTCCGGAATGTCGGGCACGTCGCCTTTGCACGGGGGCCCGCGGTGGCCCTCGATCCCGAAGCGACCGCCGTGCACACCATCGCGCGCCGCGAGCTGGGCCAGCTCCAGGCCCGCTGGGCCCGCGCCGCCGGCGCCGGGATCCTCGCCGGCACCCCGGCCACGGGCATCGATCTCGCCGAGCGGGTCGCCGTGGTCGGCGGGCGGACGCTCCGCTGGCGTCATCTCGTCGGCGCGGACGGCGCGGACTCGTCCGTGCGCCGGGCGCTGGGCCTGCCCTCGCCGCGCGAGTACTTCGCCGCCGAGTACAACGTGCCGGGCCTCCGGCTCGAGCCGCTTCGGGTCGAGTGCGACCCCGGCCCGCTCGCCAACGGCTACTTCTGGGTGTTTCCCCACGCCGAGTACACCTCGCTCGGCGCGGTCGCGCCGAAGCACCTCGTCGCGCCGTCCGGGCTGCGCCGCTACCTCGACGCGCGGCTCGACGAGCTGGGCGTGCCGCGGGGCGGGGTGCCGTTCGAGGGCGCCGCCATCGAGGTGGAGTACCACGGGTGCCACTTCGGCGGCAACGTACACCTGGTCGGCGACGCGGCCGGCGTGGTCTCATCGCTGACCGCCGAGGGCATCTACGCCGCCATCGTCACCGGCGAGGAAGTCGCGCGGACGATCCTCGATCCACGCGCCCCCTCGCCCAAGACCGAGCGGTGGCTGCGCACCAAGCGGAGGCACGACCGGCTGGCGCGCTGGCTCGCCCGGCCCGGGCCACGGCGCTGGACCCTGGACGCGCTCGCCGCGCTCGCCGTGCAGCCGCGCCTGCGCGGCCCGCTCGCCGCCTGGTTCCTGCGCCCGTGAGCGCGCTGCGCGCGCGCTGCATGGCGCTGCTGCGTTCGCTGGGCGCTACCGCCGACCCGGCGCCGCTCGCCGACGCGCTGCTGGCCGCCTGGTCGGCGCCCGCGCGGGTCTATCACGACCGCCGCCATCTGGAGGACTGCCTGGCCCGACTCGACGAGGTGGCGTCGGCGCCGGAGCGCGAGCTGGTCGAGGCCGCGCTCTGGTTCCACGACGGGATCTACGATCCTCACGCCTCCGACAACGAGGAGCGGAGCGCGCGCTGGGCAGCGGACGCGCTCGGAGGCCTGGGAATACCGGCCGACGTGGGGACGGAGGTCGCCCGTCTCGTGCTGCTCACCCGCCACGACGCGCCGCCGGGCGACGCGGCCGGCCGCCTCGTGTGCGACATCGATCTGTCCATCCTCGGCCGGTCCGACGCCGAGTACGAGGAATACGAGCGCCGCATCCGCGAGGAGTACGCCTGGATCCCCGCGGCCGAGTTCCGCGACGGTCGCCGCCGCATTCTGGAGCGGCTGCTCTCGCGGCAACCGCTGTTCCGCACCGAGGCCTTCCGTCGGCGCTACGAAGCGAAGGCGCGCGAAAACCTGCACCGCGCGCTGGCCTGATCTCGGCCGCGCCCCGTCTGCATTATCTTGTGGCTATGCCGATCCGGCGCCTCCTCCCGCTGCTTGCCGCTCTGGTGGCCTGCGGCAAGCCGGCCGATCGCGGCGGCGCAGCCTGCGGGCTCGCCGCGCTGGCCGGGCCGACCGCGTTGCTCACCCAGTTCAGCGTGCCGCGCCAGACGCTCAGCGTCCCGCCCCGCCACCTCCCCGAGCGGTTGGTGGCGCGCGTCGTGGCGGGGCCGGCGCTCCCGGCGATCGTCGGCCGCACCGATTCGTTGCTGGTGATCGGCGTGGAGGGCAACGTGCCCGCGGCGGTCAAGCCGGGCTACGGCGTGCTCGTGCTCGACACAGCGGAGCGGGCGCGCGGCGTCATGCTCTACGAGGGAACCTCGGTCGAAGGCGCGCCGCAGATCGGGACGGTAAACATCGGCGCCGCGACGGTGCCCCTGATCGGCATCCAGCTCGACCCGTTGCGGATCGAAGATCCGCGCTGTCCCTTCTTCCCAGACTCGGTCCTGCCGTGAGCGCGCCCCGGATCGGCGTGAGCGGCGTGCTCCGCACCTGGGACGGCGCCGATCGCACCGGCGTGAACTCGGCCTACGTGCGCTCGGTGCTGACGGCGGGCGGCGTTCCGGTGATTCTCTCGCCGCTGATCGGCCCGTCGTTCGCGAGCCGGGCGCTCGACGGCCTCGACGGATTTCTGCTCACCGGTGGCGAGGACATGCATCCCGCCTGGTACGGCGCGGAGCCGTCGCCCCATCTCTATCCGCCGAGCCGCGAGCGGGACCTGTTCGAGCTGGCGGCGTTCGCGGCCGCCCGGCAGCGCGGGCTCCCGATCCTCGGCATCTGCCGCGGCATCCAGCTCGTGAACGTGGCGATGGGCGGCACGCTCTACCAGGATCTCCCGTCCGAGCGGCCCGGGCCGGTGGCCCACGATCCCGGCGGCGACCGCCAGGCCCGGAGCCACGCGGTCCGGCTGGTGGAAGGAAGCCGCGTGGCCAGCGCGCTCGGGGCGGCGAACCTCAGCGTCAATTCGTTCCATCATCAGGCAGTGGAGCGGCTGGCGGAGGGATTGGTGGCGACGGGCTGGAGCGAGGATGGGCTGATCGAGGCGGTCGAGACGCCGCCCGATGCGCCCTGGCTGCTCGCGGTCCAGTGGCATCCGGAGGAGATGAACGCGGACGCGCGCGCGCCCGACCGCGGGCTGTTCCGCGCGCTGGTGGAGGCGGCGGGCGCGCGCCAGGCGGACGGTGTGGCGATCGGTGAGGCGGCCGGCGCGTGAGCGCAGTCACCCGAATCACACGCGCCCTACAGCGCCCCCAGCTCGCGCAACCGGCGGTCGGTGGTCTGCACGCCCGGGAACAGCAGGCGATCGCTCATGCCGTTGAGCGCGCCCCTGAGCGAGGGGAAGCGCTCGGCCGCCGTGCGGAGCACCGCGTCGAGCCCATACTCCCCGGCCAGCGCGTGATCCGACGCCATGCCGAACCCGCGGCGGCCAAGCGCGTCGTAGTAGGTCACGTCCGGACCTGCTTTGCGGAGGTGCCGGGCCGCGATATAGTCGGGGAACAGGCCGGCCAGCCAGAGCGCGTAGTTGCCGAGATGGACCATCACGCGGAAGCGCCGCTCGCCGCCGCTGGTTTCGAGATCCGCCAGGATGTCCACCAGGTAGCGGTGCTGCTGGTCGTCGTGCCAGTCGATGCGCCAGGCGCGGTCGCGCTGACCGAAATCGAGCAGGAGGGCGGCGAGGTAGTCCGCCAGCTCGCGGTCGTCGATGCCTGCGCCGCGAAGCGCGTGGCGCACCACGACGTAGAAGAACAGCGCCTCCGAGGGGACGAGCATCGTCCGGACCGTGAGCAGGCGCTCGAGCAGGTCGGGCGTATCCAGCAGCGGATCCGGACCCTCGGTCGCCAGCCGCCGCTCGAGCGAGACGCGCCGATGCGCGGAGCCGCGGCTCAGTAGCAGGATCACCAGCTGCAGGTCCGCCGCGGTCAGGCGGCCTCGCGTATTGGCCCGGATCATGGTCACTCCTCCTTCCACCAATCCCGCTCTCGGCGCCAACCCCGACGATCTCGCGCTGCTCCGCCGGGTCACCGCGTTCGGTCAGGAGCTGGCCGGCACCCTGCGGCGAGCCTCGGTCATCGACCTGCTGCTCCGCCACATCCGCGAGAGCCTGTCCCCCACCGAGATCGCGCTCACCCTGTTCCACCGTGACGCCGACGCCCAGGACGTCGTGCACGCCTGGCCCACCGGCCGTCCCGACCGCCGCGCCCTGCTCCAGCTGGTGGAGCGCCTCGGACCGAGCGTGCTACCCGACGGGCTCGACGCCCTCGTGGCCGAGGGCGACCTGCCGACCATGCCCGACAGCGGGGACTCCTGGCTGCTGGCGCCGTTCGTCGCGCGGGGACGCGCCACCGGAGCCGTGGCCATCCGGGGCGAGCACGGGCGGTTCGGCCCGTCGTCGCTGCGCCTGCTCGAGGGGCTGGTCGCGCAGGCGAGCATCGCGCTCGAGAGCGCCCGCCTGGTAGACCTTCATGACGACGGCCGACGGTCGTGGCAGGAAGTAGTGGACGCCATCTCGCCGGCGCTCTGCATCGTGGATCGCGGCGGCCGGATCCGCCGGGCCAACCGCGCGTTTGCCGATCTGGTGAATGCCCCGCCGGCGAGTCTCATCGGGCGCCCCTGGATCGCCTTCGTGCCTCCCGAGTGGACCGCCGACCTGCAGCGCGCCCTGGAGCAGCAAGGAGCGGGCCGTGAGGTCGAGCTCAGGACCGGCGAGCAGACCTATGCGGTTACGGCTGTGCCGATTAGCGCGACCGACCGCTCGGCGCTGGTGCTCCTGTTCGATGATCAGACCGAACGGCGGCGTTTGCAAGACCAGCTCATCCAGTCGGAAAAGATGTCCGCCATCGGGCAGCTCATCGCCGGCATCGCCCACGACCTCAACAACCCGCTCGCGTCGGTGGTCGGCTTCGCCGACTTTCTGGGCGAGGTGCCGAGCGTTCCGCCGGCGCTGCGCGAGCCGCTCACGGTCATCCGGGAAGAAGCCGAGCGCGCCTCGAACATCGTCAAGAATCTCCTGAGCTTCGCCCGGAAACAGGAGCACCAGCGCCGCCCCACGGCGCTTCGGCCGCTGCTCGACGCCACCTTCGTGCTGCTCCGCAACCAGCTCATGGCCCATCGGGTCGAGGCCGTCGTGGAGGTGGAGCCGGATCTGCCGATGCCGGACATCGACCCCAACCAGATCCAGCAGGTGTTCGTCAACCTGATCAACAATGCCGCGCAGGCGATCGCAAGTACCGGCCGGCCGGGCCGCGTCCTGGTCCGCGCCCGCCGCTGGCTCGACGGCGTCGCGATCGACGTCATCGACGACGGCCCCGGCATGTCGGAGGGGCTCGCCGCGCAGGCGTTCGAGCCGTTCTTCACCACCAAGCCCGAGGGCGAAGGCACCGGGCTCGGCCTCTCGATCAGCCAGGGCATCCTCCGCGAGCACGGCGGCCGCATCATGCTGTCGACCGAGGAAGGCAGGGGCTCGACCTTCACCGTCCAGCTGCCGCTGGCCACCAATCCGCCGCCGCCGGCGCAGGCGACCGGCGGGGGCACTCCAACGAAACGCCTTCGGGTCCTCGTCGTCGACGACGAGCCTCACATCCTGCACTACATGCACGCCACACTGGATGCCTGGGGTCACGTCCCCGTGGTCGCGCGGAACGGACGCGAGGGACTCGACCTGGCCGACCGGGAACACTTCGACCTGGTGATCTCCGACCTGAGAATGCCCGAGCTGAGCGGCCGGGAGTTCTATGAGGAGCTGGCGCGGCGGCATCCGGCCCTCGCGACGCGGGTGGTCTTCAGCACGGGCGACACCGTCCGGGGCGATACGCTCGCGTTCCTCGAGGGCCTCGACCGGCCCTACCTGCACAAGCCCTTCAGCCTGGCCGAGCTCCGCACGCTCCTCGCGACCGTCGCTCAGGACGCGTGACGCTTCGCGTCGTCCACGTCGCGTCCGGGCGCGAGTGGCGAGGCGGCCAGCGGCAGGTGTGGCTCCTGGCCCGTGAGCTCGCGCGCCTGGGTGCGGCGCAGGTCGTGATCACGGGGCGCGGGAGCGAGCTGGCCCAGCGGCTCCGGCGGGACGGAGTCGCGGTCCGTGCTGTCCGATGGTCCGCCGGCCTGGACCCGCGGGTGGTCCCCGCCGTGTGGTCGGAGCTTCGGCACCGGCCGTCGCTGGTCCACGCGCACGACGCGCACGCAGTGACCCTGGGAGGGGTAGCCGCCGCGCTGGCCCGCGCACCCCTCGTGGCGACTCGGCGGGTGGACTTCCCGCTGCGCCGCGCGGGCTTCTGGGGGCGGGCCGCGCGACTCATCGCCATCTCGGGCGCGGTGGCGCGGGTGCTCGAGGCCGACGGCATTCCCGCGGAGCGAATCGCCGTGGTCCACTCCGGCATCGCGCTGGACGAGCTGCGCGCGATTCAGCCGTTGGGTATCCGCGCCCGGCTGGGCCTCGCCCCCGACACCCCGCTCGCCGTGAACGTCGCGGCCCTGGTGCCGCACAAGGATCAGGTGACGCTGATCCGCGCGGCGGAGCGTCTCGTCGCGCGACTTCCCTCGCTCCACTGGGTGATCGCCGGTGAGGGGCCGGAGCGGATCAGGCTCGAGCGGTTGATCGGTGGACTTGGGCTGGGCGGGCGCGTCCACCTCCTGGGCCATGTCGATCAGCCCGAGCGCCTCATCGCGGACGGCAGCTGCTTTGTCATGAGCTCGCGGGAAGAGGGGCTGGGAACCGCCGTGCTCGACGCCATGGCGCTTGGCATTCCGGTTGCATCCACGGCCGCGGGCGGGCTTCCGGAGATGCTGGATGATGAAGCGGGAGTGCTCGCTCGCCCCGGCGATTCCGCGAGCTTGGCCGACGCGGTCGCACGGCTGCTCGCCGATCCCGGCCTGGCACAGGCAACCGCGGCGCGGGCGGCCGCAAGAGTCGAAACGTTCAGCGCGGCACGCATGGCAGCGTCGGTGGGATCGGTGTATCGTTCGTGCGGCCCATTTCCTTGACGGATCATGATTTACGTTTGCATACCTAGCCATGACGAAGCCCCGACTGTGGGCTTGCTCCTATGGAAGATCCGCCAGGTGTTCGCGGCGTTCCCCCGCGAGTACCAACTCCTGGTGTTGGACGACGCATCGACGGATACCACCTCCGAGGTGCTCGAGCCCTACACGCGGGTGCTTCCGCTCGAGGTCATCCGACACTCGCAGCGGCAGGGATACGCGGCTTCCGTCGAGGAGCTGCTCCGGAAGGCCGTCGAGCTCACCGATCGGCCCAAGCGCGACACGGCGATCCTCATGCACGCCGACTTCGCTCACCAGCCGCAGACGATCCCCGACCTGGTTCGCCGCATCGAGAGCGGTGCCGATCTGGTCGTGGCCGAGGGTCGGCTCGAAGGGCAGCCGTCGCGCACCTACCGGTTGCTCCGGCGCTACGCTCCGACCCTGCTTCGCGGGGTGGTCTCGGTGCCCGGTGTGAAGGACATCGTTTCCGGCTTCGCCGCCATCCGGCTGGTTGCGCTCCGGAATGCGCTTCGAAGCCAGAACGACCGGCTGCTGCAGACGGACGGCTGGGCGGCGAACGCCGAGCTCTACTGGCGTACCGGCCGCTACGCTCGGCGGCTCGAGTCGGTGGTGTCGCTCGAGCGGCACGATCTGAAGACGCGCCCCAGCCGGGTACGCCCGTGGGAGTGTGCCGGCGCGCTCTGGGCCGCCCGGCCCGTGCTCCGCGCGTCACCGGTCCCCCCGGCGCCCCCCGAACCGGCGCCGCGGCGCGAGGCCGAAGCCCCGGCGGCGTCATGACCGGTTCGCTCCTGCTCGCGCTCACGCTGTTCCAGGCGCCGGGTTCGCCGCCGCCCGACACGGCGGCCGGCGCCGCCCGTCAGCCTTCCTATCCGTGGGCGGTGGGCGAGACTCTCACGTATTCCGCCAAGCTGGGGATGCTTTCCCTAGGCTCGGGTACGCTCCAGGTCGCCGGGGTCGACACGGTGCGTGGGGTCGAGACGTTCAGGTTCCGCTTCCGGCTGCAGGGCAAGACCATCGTCTACTCGCTGGACGACGTGCTCGAGTCGTACGTCGGGACCCAGGACCTGATCTCGCGACGGTTCGTGCAGGACTTCGTAGAGAACGGCAAACCCATCAAACGGCACTACGAGATCTTCCCGGACTCGGGCTACTACCGCGAGCAAGGAAAGCCCGGCACGCAGCCGGCGCCGGCCGACCCGCTCGACGACGCGGCGTTCTTCTATTTCGTGCGGGTGACCGATCTCCAGGTGGGTAAGACCTACACCTACAACCGGTACTTCCGGAAAGAGAAGAATCCGGTCACGATCGAGGTCAAGAAGCGCGAGAAGATGGAGCTCCCCGACGGGCGCGAGGTGCAGTGCCTGGTGCTGCATCCCGTGATCGATACCAAGGGCATGTTCTCCAAGCGGTCCGACACTCAGATCTGGCTCACGGACGACCAGCGCCGCCTTCCGGTTCAGATCCGCAGCAAGTTCCCGTTCGGCACCATCACGCTCAGGATGAAGGAGATGGTGCTGGCCCCCGCCGCCGGCGCCACGGGCCGCTAGCGTGCGCTATCGCGAGGCCGATCTGGGCCGCGTCACGACGGTGCCGCTCGCCGGGCGCCGGAACAAGGTCGATCCCTCTCTCCTCGCCGCCGCGCCCGGCGGCGATCGAACGTTCACCGCCTTTCTCGACAGTTTGCCCGACGTTCTCGCCGCGCGTGATCTGCGGGCCGTCATCGCCGGCGTGGCGTCCGCGGCCGACGCCGGCCGGGGCGTCGTGCTGCTGGTCGGCGGGCATGTGATCAAGGTCGGCCTCGGGCCTCTCCTGCGCGCGCTCATGGAACGCCGCGTGGTCACCCACATCGCCCTCAACGGCGCCGCCGCGATTCACGACTTCGAGCTGGCGGCGTTCGGCGGCACCAGCGAGGACGTCGAGAGCGGCTTGGCCGACGGCAGTTTCGGCATGGCCGAGGAAACGGGCGCCGAGATGAACGCGGCCATCCGGGCGGCAGCGAAGCTGGATCAGGGAATGGGCGAAGGCCTGGCCGCCGCGCTGCACGCGCGGGAGGCGCTGCCGGGCCGCGCCGCGTCGCTGCTCCTGGCCGCGCATGAGCTGGGCGTCCCGGTAACCGTCCACGCGGCCATCGGCGCGGAGATCACTCACCAGCATCCTGGCGCCGACGGCGCCGCCATCGGCGCCACGAGCCACCGCGACTTCCGCCGCCTCGCCGGAGCGCTCCCGTCGCTGCACCAGGGTGGGGCGGTGCTGAACCTGGGCAGCGCCGTGGTGCTGCCCGAGGTCTTCCTCAAGGCGCTCACCATCGCGCGAAACCTGGAATCCGGCCGGCCGACGCATTTCCTGGCCGCCGACTTCGACATGCAGCGGCACTACCGGCCCCGGCTCAACGTGGTCCAGCGCCCCACCCGCGCCGGAGGCGAGGGCTACCTGCTGACGGGACATCACGAGCTGATGATACCGCTGCTGGTATGGGGGGTAGTCGAGCGCATGGAGAAGGCCGGAGGGTAGCGGGAAGGACAGCTACGGTGGAGAGAAGGGGAAGGACGGAGAGCGAATTAGGGATCTCGATTGAACCCCTGTCGGCCCACTCTCCGTCCCGGTCGCCCTTTCGGATCGCCTTCGTCTCGTCCAGATCGTCTAGATCGTCGGCCGGCCCGAAATCATCTCCCGCACTCTTGCCGCTGCGTCCGGAGCGATCACCTTGAGCACGAGGTAGATCAGGAAGCCGATGAGCGCGAACCACGCCACCGTGACGAGCAACCCGATCAGGAGCCCGAACAAGCCCAGGAAGACTTTGAGCAGGAACACCGCGATGATGGCGAAGATCGCGAACCCAAGCAGGTTACGGAGCATGGTACTTTCCCTCTGGAAGCGGGTCAGCGCGTCCTACGACCCGACGTTTCAAAAAGTTTCGCGGGAAATATAAGTGGCTGCGAGCTACGATGTTATCGTCGTGGGCGGCGGGCCGATCGGAGCCGCGTCGGCGCGGGAGCTCGCCCTGGCCGGGCGGCGCGTTCTCGTGCTGGAGCCGGGAGGCGAGCGGGGCCAGGCCTGGCGTGCCGCCGCGGGTATGCTGGCGCCTCAGATCGAGGCGGAGCCCGACGATCCGATGCTCGAACTGGGGCTCGCGGGACGCGAGCTCTATTCTTCGCTGGCGCCGGCGCTGCGGGAAACCACGGGGCTCGAGATCGGCCTCTGGCGGGAAGGCATCGCGCACATGGCGGCCAACGAGGCGGAGGCCGCCGAGCTTCGGGCCCGGTGCGCGTGGCAGCGGCAGCACAGCTTCCTGAGCGACTGGCTCGACGCGGACGAAGTGCGGGTCCGTTGGCCGTGGCTCGGGCCCACGGCAGGCGCGCTTTGGGCGGCCCGCGAAGGCGCGCTCGAGCCCGAGAAGCTGGTAGCCGCCCTGCTGGCCGACGCGACACGGCTCGGGGCGACGGTGCACGAGGATGCCGCGCTGGGCGTCGTGCAGCGCGGCGACCGGGTCGCCGGCGTCGTCGGGCAGCGGAACCGCTACAACGCGGCGGACGTACTCCTCGCGGCGGGGGCCTGGTCCGGCTCGGTCGAGGGGGTCCCCCGCCCGGTGGCCGTGGCGCCCGTCCGCGGGCAGATGGTTGCGCTTCCCTGGCCGGCGGGTGCTCGCCGCGCCATCGTGTACGGCCACGGCTGCTACCTCATGGCCCGCGGCGACGAGGCGATCCTTGGCTCGACCATGGAATACGTGGGCTACCGCCCGGAAACCACTTCCGCGGGCTTGGCGCGGATCTTCGACGCCGCCACGGCGCTATGCCCCTCGTTCAGTACCGGGGCCGTGAAGCGGACTTGGGCCGGCCTTCGGCCGGTCACGCCCGACGGCCGTCCGATCATCGGCGCCGAGCCGCGGCTCCCTGGGCTGTGGTACGCGACGGGTCACGGCCGGAACGGCATCCTGCTGGCCGGCATTACCGGCGTGATCGTGCGCCAGCTCCTGTCCGGCGAGCCGACAGTCGAGGACATCGACGCCTATTCGCCGGCGAGGTTCTGGTCGTGGTGAACCGGTCGCCTGTCCGCCTCTCACCCTCGGCCGACGTCACGGATGGCGCGCTGGTCGCGCGGGCGGCCGGAGGAGACGAACGGGCGCTCGGACTCCTGTACGACCGGTACGGCGCCGTGCTCTACGCGGTGGCGTATCGGGTAGTGGGCGGGCGCGCGGATGCCGAAGAAGTCGTGGTCGACGCCTTTGCCCAGGTGTGGCGCGACGCCCCGCGATTCGAGGCCGGCCGCGGCTCGGTCGCGGGATGGCTCACCACGATCGCGCGGAGCCGGGCGCTCGACCTCGTTCGCGCGAGGAGTCGGCGCGAGCGAGCGGTCGGCGCGGCCGGGGCCGCGGCCGACCGGCAGGACGCGCCGCCCGCGATGGGAGACCTGCTCGCCGATCCCGCGGCATCGCTCGATCAGGACGAGCGACGGCGGCAGGTGCGCCGGGCGCTCGACGGGCTCAGCCCATCGCAGCGGCAGGCCATCGAGCTGGCGTACTTCGAAGGCCTGTCGCAGTCGGAGATCGCCGAGCGGCTCCAGCAGCCACTCGGCACGGTGAAGACGCGGGTGCGCC
This sequence comes from Gemmatimonadales bacterium, assembly GCA_025928645.1. Taxonomy (GTDB): domain Bacteria; phylum Gemmatimonadota; class Gemmatimonadetes; order Gemmatimonadales; family GWC2-71-9; genus CAVVWJ01. Next base: position 21,531 of record JAICJD010000012.1, on the reverse strand, counting down.
TCGGCATGGAGAAGCTGCGCGAGGCGCTCCGTCCCTTCTACTTCGAGCGTGGCACATGACGGGCCCCGAGCGGGAATCGCCGCGCGACCTCGCCGCCGCATACGCGCTCGGCGCCCTCCCGCCCGACGAGGTGCGGCGGTTCGAGGCGTTCCTCACCACGTCGCCCGAGGCGCGGCGTGAGGTGGCCGAGTACCGCGAAGTCGCCGCGCTGCTCGCGCTGGGTGGGACGGAGGCCGCCCCGGACGGCGCGCTGCGCGAGCGCGTGCTGGCCCGGGTAGGCCAGGAACAGCAGCGCGACGGGACAGGGGCCGAGCCCGGCCGCTCGGCTGTCGCCCAGGCGCGTCCCTCACGCGCGGCCTGGATCGCGCTCGTCGCGAGCCTGCTCCTCGCGGTCGGGCTCTGCGCGAGTCTGATCTCCGCGCGCGGCCGGCTCGGCGCGATGGCGTCCGAGCTTCGGGCGCGCGAGGCGCTGCTCGCCGGCACCCGCCAGCAGCTCAGCGCCCGTCAGGCGATGCTCGACGCCCTGCTCGAGCCCGGCGTCGAGATGTTCCAGCTCACCGCCCACGGGGACCCCGAGCCCGGCATCCAGCTGTTCTGGAACCGCGGCCGTCACTTGGCCGTGGTGCACGGATTCCGCCTCAAGCCGATTCCCGGAGGCAAGGCATATCAGCTGTGGTTCATCAGAGATGGCGTGCCGGTGCCTTCGGTGACGTTCCGCCCGGCGTCCGACGGAACCGCCAGCATCGAGCGGGTCCCGGTGCCCGAGGGGGGCGTTCTCACCGCCGCGGCCGTGACCGTCGAGCCGGAAGCCGGCTCGTCGAGGCCCACGACCCCGATCGTCCTGACCGGCACGCTCGAGCGCTCGTGAGGCGAGTCGCCCGCGCCATGCGCGTCGCCGCCATCATGTCGCTGGCCTTGGCGGCAGCGACCGGTCGGGCCAGCGCGCAGGGCGAGATCGCACGCGAGCGCGCCGACTTCGTGCGGTGGCTCGCGGCGGCGCCCACCTCCCCACTCGCGACCGTCGCCCAACAGCCGATCGGCCGAGGCGTCCGGCTCGGCCCGGCCGACGCCGACATCCCGCTGGCCGGAGTTCCCGCACACATCGTGGCGCCGCGCAGCGGCGGCATCGGCCTCGAGGGTCCCGGCGTCTCCCGTCTCATGCCACGTGGGCTGCCGGTGCGGCTCCGCGGGTACACCCTGACGGTAGACGGGCCCGCCGGCCGCGAGGTGCTCACCGTCTTCGGCCCGCGCCACGCCGCGAAGCAGCCCGCGTACTATCCCGCCACCCCGGGGTTCGCGTTCGTCGGAAGACTGCTGCCGCCGGAGCACCGCGGCACCGTCCGCCTGCTCGGCGTGGACGGCATCGAGGTCGAGGCCGCGGAGGCGGGCAGCGTCATCGTTTCGATGGGCGGCGCGCGAACCCGCCTGCGGGTGCGCCGCCTGCCTTCGCCGGGGGGCGAAGAGTCCGAGCTGGAGATCTTTTTTCGCGACGGGACCAACGGGCGCACCACCTACCCCGCCGGCCGTTTCGTGTCGCTCGTGCCGGCGCCCCGCGGCCGGTACCGTCTCGATTTCAACCGGGCCCGCAATCCATTCTGCGCCTACAGCTCCGCCTACGCCTGCCCGGCGCCGTGGCAGGGCAACACCATCCCGGCCGCCGTGACCGCGGGCGAGCGCTACCACGCCGACAGCGCGGGGGCGAGCGAGCTCGCGCCGTGAGAAGGGCTGGATGGCCATGGCTGGTGCTCCTGGCCGGCCTCGCGGCCGCGCCGGCGCCGGAGGGGCCGTGGCGCGCGGTGCTGGATCTCGAGGGCGGCATGCTGCCGTTCACGCTCGAGCTCGCGCGGGGATCGCACGGGCGCTCCGGCCGGCTGTGCAACGGCACCCGCTGCGAGCCGCTCTCGACCGTCGAGCTCCATGGCGACAGCCTGACGCTCGGCATCGCCGACTACGCGGCGACCATCACGGCCCGCCTCGCGGGCGACTCGCTGACGGGAACCTTCCGCAACGTGGGGAACCGCGGCCCGAGAGTGATTCCGTTCCGCGCCGGACGCGGCCGGTGGCCGGTCACCCCGGCGCCCGCGTGGCTGGTCGGCCGGTGGGACGCGACGTTCTTCTCCGACTTCGGCTCGAGCCCGCGGGTCTTCGAGTTCCGCAACGGCGCGCAGGGGCTCGAGGGCACGATGATCTCGAACACGGGCGACTACGGGCATTTCGCCGGCCGCATGGCCGGGGACAGCTTCACCCTCGCCCACTTCGACGGGTCCTTCGTCTACCTCCTCGCGGGCGCCTGCCACGGCGACACGCTGCGCGGCGTGTTCCACGCGGGCCTCCGCACTGAGACGCCGTGGATCGCGCTGCGCAGCACGGGCGCGCCGCATCTCAAGCGCCCCACCGAGATCACGGGCGCGGACACGAGCGCGCCATTCCGGTTCGCCTTCCCCGATCTCGACGGCCGGATGGTGACGGCGCGGGATCCGCGCTTCCGGGGCAAGGTTGTTCTGGTGGACATCTTCGGAAGCTGGTGCCCGACCTGCCACGACCAGGCGCCCGTGCTGGTCGACCTGTATCGGAAGTACCATTCGCGCGGGCTCGAGATCGTCGGGCTCGCCTACGAGGTCACCGGCGACTCGGCGGTCGATGCGCGGCAGGTCCGGCGATACCGGGACAAGTTTCACATCCCGTTTCCGCTGCTGCTGGCCGGCATCAACGATGTGGACGCCGCCCAGGCCACCCTGCCACAGCTCCACGGCTTCACCTCGTTCCCCACGACCGTCTTCGTTGGACGAGACGGGCGGGTGCGCCTGGTTCACGCGGGGTTCTACGGACCTGCCATGGGAGCCCAGCACGCGCGGCTGGTGAAAGAGTTCGCGCGGGAGATCGAGCGGTTGTTGGCGGAGAAAGGCTGAAGAAACGGCGGCTACTTGGCCTTCACGGAGGCGGTCCTCGCCTCGGGGTCGATACGGAGGCCGATGTATTCGCCCGCGATGGCATGTCCCGGCACGCCGCAGAGCAGCCAGTACCACCCGGCCTCCTCGGCGGTAAACGTCGTGCGGTCGTGGCCGCCGGCCGGAAGTCCCGCGGACACCATGCGGGTCATCGCGTTGGTGAAAGCCGGATGACCGCCTTCGGTCGGCAGCTTCTCGCGCTCCACCATCACCACCAGGCTGTGCGCGGCGGAATCGGCGTTGTGCCAGTCCCACTGCACGGTCCAGCCGAGTGGCACCACGATCTGAAGCCCGCCCTCGCGGCGGCCGTTGATCAGGGCCGGCCCCTCGGGACCGCGAGTCACCTCGAGACTGAACGAGACGCTTCGGGCACCGGAGTCGGATACCAGCCACGCCGGTGTCTCCGCCGCGGGGCTGGCGGTGGCTGACGAATCGGGGGGGCCGCTTTGCGCCGAGGCGAACGCCGACGCGACCACGAGACCGAGCGTCGGTCCGGCAGTACGGATCGCGCGAGGCCTCCACAGTCGCGGCATCGCTCTGGCCCCCTCTCCCCGTCGGACGTAGCTTGCGTTGCGTGACAGCCGGAACTTAACCCAGGAGACACGTGATGGCGGGCCTACTGTCGAGGGAGCGGATCGTCGCGGGACCCGACTTCAACCGGTGGCTGGTTCCTCCGGCCGCGCTCGCCATCCATCTGTCCATCGGGATGGCGTACGGCTTCAGCGTGTTCTGGCTGCCGCTCAGCCGCGCCATCGGCATCACCAAGTCCGTTCCCTGTCCGGCCAGCATGGGATTCTTCCAGAGCCTGGTCGCCACCGACTGCGACTGGAAGATCAGCACCCTCGGCTGGATGTTCACCCTCTTCTTCGTGGTCCTCGGCTCGTCAGCCGCGATGTTCGGGCGCTGGCTCGAGCACGCCGGGCCGCGCAAGGCCGGCGTCGTCGCCGCGTTCTGCTGGAGCGGCGGGTTCCTGATTTCGGCGCTGGGCGTGCAGCTCCACCAGATCTGGCTACTCTGGCTCGGCTCGGGGGTTGTCGGGGGGTGCGGCCTCGGGCTCGGGTACATCTCGCCGGTGTCGACCCTGATCAAATGGTTCCCCGACCGGCGCGGCCTGGCGACCGGCATGGCGATCATGGGCTTCGGCGGCGGGGCCATGATCGGCGCGCCGCTCGCCGACATCCTGATGAAGCACTTCGCGACGCCGACCTCGGTGGGCGTGAAGGAGACATTCATCACGATGGGGATCATCTACTTCGTGGCGATGATGGCGGGCGCGTTCGGCTACCGGGTGCCGCCCCCGGGCTGGTCGCCTGCCCTGGGCGTGCCGCGCCACCGCGCGCTCACCACCGAGCACGCGGCGCTCCGCCGGCCGATGATCACCGGCCGGCACGTTCACGTGGACGTGGCGTCGAAGACGCCGCAGTTCTGGCTGCTCTGGGCCGTGCTGTGGCTGAACGTGAGCGCCGGAATCGGCGTCATCGGGATGGCCTCGCCCATGATCCAGGAAGTGTTCGGCGGCCGCCTCATCCACATGGCCGGCGTGCCGCTGCGCGAGCTCACCGATGCGCAGAAGGCCCAGCTCGCCACCATCGGCGCGGCATTCGCGGCGCTGCTCAGCCTGTTCAACATCGGGGGACGCATCGGCTGGGCGACGCTGTCCGACTACATCGGGCGGAAGACCACCTATTTCGTCTTCTTCGCGCTCGGCATCGTGCTCTACGCTTCCGCACCCCAGGCCGGCCGCGCGGGGCACGTGGCGGTGTTCGCGATCCTGTTCTGCATCATCATCAGCATGTATGGCGGCGGGTTCTCCACCATCCCGGCCTACCTGGCGGACATCTTCGGCACCCAGTTCGTAGGGGCGATTCACGGACGGATCCTGACGGCCTGGTCGGCGGCCGGGATCCTGGGCCCGGTCCTGGTCAACTACATCCGCGAGTACCAGATCGACCGGGGCATCCCGCCCGCGCAGGCCTACAACGTCACCATGTACGTCCTGGTCGGGCTGCTCGTGGTCGGACTCTTCTGCAACCTGGCTGTCCGGCCGGTGGACGAGCGCTACTATATGTCAGATGAAGAGTTGGCCCGCGAGCAGGAGGCGTTGACGGTGGCGGCCAAGCGGTAGCCGATTGCATAAAGTCCACCCCACCTGAATATTGTTACGGCGCCGGGCGCCGCTCTGGTGCCGGCGGAGGGAGCGAGGAGCCGAGATGACCGACGGGATGCCGTCCACCCGCAGGGCCTCAGGCCAGTGGTGGCTCGTGGCCGTGGCGTGGACCCTGGTTGGAGTTCCGCTGCTGTGGGGTGTCTGGGACACCCTCACGAAGGCCTCCGCCCTGTTCCGATAGGGACCGACGCAAATTCTTACATCGGGTCCTGGGCGCAAGTATTTGCATCGAATAGAGTTGCATGTGCGGAGCGGAGCCGGAGCCGCGAAGTGTCGGGATTCTGGGGTCTTGACGCCCGCCCGAGCCCTCGCAGATTGTAACCGGCTCGACACTTACCACCCCCTTTCGATGGCGCCCGCCAGGGCGTCTTGCCTCAGCGCACGGATGCCTCTCCGCAGGTTCGCCCCATGCCCGGATCAGGGGCCGGGGCCAGACAGACCGGTGCCGCGCGATCGTCGGGGTGCGTCCACGGCGGCAGCCCGCCTGGACGGAGTGGACAGACGGGTCGAGGGGCATGCCTTCGACCGCCAGCGGACCGGCCAGGGTCCGTCTCCGCACCGAAGGTCCAGCTGAAAGGGAGTGTGTGTCCATGCGCATGAGCACGCGTTGGATGGTGGTCCCGGTGCTCCTTGCCGTCGCCGCGCCGGTCGCGGCCCAAAGCGGCGATTGGACGACGTACGGCGGTAACGACTGGAACCAGCGGTACTCCCAACTCAAGACCATCAACACCTCGAATGTCGCGCAGCTCGTGCCCCGGATGATCTTCCAGACCGGGATCGCGAAGCTCGGCTCGTTCGAGAACACGCCGATCGTGACCGGCGGCAAGATGTACGTGACGACCCCGTACAACACCGCCATCGCCTACGATCTCGCGACCAAGAAGGAGCTATGGCGCTACGAGCACAAGCTCGGCACCACGATCTTCTGCTGCGGCCCCAACAACCGCGGTGTGGCCATCCACGGCGGCGCGCACCTGTACATGGGGACGCTGGACGCCCATCTGGTCGCGCTCAATGCGGCCGACGGCAAGGTCATGTGGGACAAGGAAGTGGCCGACCCGGCCGCGGGTTACAGCATCACCCACGCGCCGCTCATCATCGGCGACAACGTGATCGTGGGCGTCTCGGGCGGCGAGTACGGCATCCGCGGGTTCGTGCAGGCCTTCAACGCGGTCAGCGGTGATCCTGTGTGGAAGTGGTACTCCATTCCCGCCCCCAAGGGCGACTCGACCTTCGACGACAAGGCGCCGAACGGTTGGTATGGCACCTGGACCCCGAAGACGCCGGACGGCGCGGACCTGCACCGCGACGTCACCGCCGAGAAGGGCGACAGCGCCAAGAACGCCGACGCGTGGACCCGGGGCGGCGGCGGCGTGTGGATGACGCCGGCCTACGACAAGGCGAGCAACACGATCTTCCTCGCCGTCGGCAACCCTTCGCCCGATCTCGACGGCAGCCTGCGTCCGGGCGACAATCTCTATACCGACTGCATCGTGGCCATCGACGCGACCTCGGGCAAGACCAAGTGGTACTACCAGACGGTGCCGCACGACGTCTGGGACCTCGACGCGGTCTCGCCGCCGGTCGTCGCGACCGTGGGCGGGCAGAAGGTCGTGGTGCACGCGGGCAAGACGGGCTGGGTCTACGTGGTCGACGCGGCCACGGGCAAGCTGGTCCGGCGGAGCGACAACTTCGTGCCCCAGGAGAACATGTTCGCGCTGCCGACGCCCGACGGCACCCGCATGCTCCCCGGCGCCAACGGCGGCTCGGAGTGGTCGCCGATCTCGATCAGCCCGACGCTGGGGTACGCCTACGTCGCCGCGCTGCACCAGCCGATGCACTACAAGGTGCACAGCGCCCCGTGGGAAAAGGGCCGGCTGTGGCTCGGCTCGGCCTTCGTCGCCATTCCGGGCGAGGAGCAGTACGGCCTCTTCTCCGCCGTGGACCTCAAGACCGGGAAGATCGCCTGGCAGAACAAGGTCCCCCAGCCGATGATGGGCGGCTCGCTCAGCACGGCAGGCGGCCTCACCTTCACCGGTGAAGGCAACGGCAACTTCAACGCCTACAGTTCGAAGACCGGCAAGCTGCTGTGGCAGTTCAACGCCGGCGCCGGATGCAACTCGGCCCCGATGACGTTCACCTTCGGTGGCGAGCAGTTCATCGAGGTCGCCTGCGGCGGGAATTTCCAGATCAACTTCCCGCTCGGCAACGCCGTCATGGTCTTCGGCCTGCCGGCCAAGGCGAAGAAGTAATCGTCGCTCACGGCCGGCAGGGGCCCCGTGTATGGGGCACGCCTGCCGGCCGATTCCTTTGGGACGGAACGTGACTGGTCGGTGGTGGTGGGCGGCCGTGGCGGCCGCCGGGATCCTGGTGGGCCGCGCGAGCGCGGGCGCGCCGGAGCGCCACTGGAGCCTGCAGGACGGAACGGAATGGAAGGCGCTGGCGCCCGCGGCCCAGGTGGCCTATGCGAACGGGTTCCTCGCGGGTGCCGGGTTTGCGCAGGCGCTTCCAACGGGGTGCAGGGCCGGCTGCACGACGGCCGACTCGGCCGGGCTCCGGGACACGATGGCGGCGCTGTATCGGAACGGGGGGTTCCGATTCCCCTATGCCGCCAACGTGTACGTCAGCCGCGTCAACGACTACTACTGGTGGGAGAACCACCGTCCGCTCCCCCTCTGGTACGCCTTCTGGGAGGTGAACGCATCGCTCATTGGTCCGACCGACTCCGCGCGCTAGGCGCGGCCCCCGTTTGCTGGTGCAGGCACGTCCCGAAGGTTGGCTGTCGTTGGCGGTCAATTCTTACACTGAGGGAGAAGCACCTATGAAGAAAGTCGCACTGTTGTGCTTGGGTCTGGCGTTCGGCGCGGTGAACGCCGCGGAAGCCCAGCTCACGATGCAGATGAGCAACGGCTGGGCCTTCACGTTCAGTGGCAACGTGAACGCGTTCTACATCTACCAGCAGGCCAAGGCCGGCTCGGTGACCACCGGGAAGGATCTGAGCGTGGGCACCGGCCTCCTCCCCGCCTTCGCGGTGTTCGACGCGAAGGGCAAGGAGGAGAACCTGGACCTCGGCGTGCACTTCGGATTCGCGCCGGAAGTGCAGATGGGCGGGCACAACGCCAGCTTCTTCGGCACGGACGCCGCGGGCGCCCAGATCGACATGCGTCAGGTCTACCTGACCGCCGGCGGCAGCTGGGGGCAACTGCTCATGGGTAAGGAGCTGGGCCTGTACCAGCGCGGCAACATCCTCACCGACATGACCCTGCTCGGCGTCGGCGTGGCCGGCGGCCCGATCGGCCGCGGCACCACCCTCGGCCGCATCGGCTACGGTTACCTGTACACCGATTTCCGCCCGCAGCTTACCTACTCGACGCCGGCCGGACGTCCCGCGCAGCTCAGCATCGGTCTGTTCGACGGGCTGCGTGAAGGCCCGTACACGGTGCTGCAGCTCCCCCGGGTCGAGGCCGAGCTCAACTACAGCGCCAAGATGGGCGAGACCGGGAACTTCAAGCTGTTCGTGAACGGCGCCGCGCAGACGGCCAAGGACGGCGTGGCCGGCACCACCGAGTCGCTCAGCAGCGCGGGCGGCGGCGGCGGCATCACGCTCGACGTGTCGGGCTTCGCGCTCACCGGGTCGGGCTTCTTCGCCAAGGGCATGGGCTTCCTGCTCTCGGGCGACGGCATCGTGGGCGGCGGCAACTTCGACAACGGCGGCGTGGACGTCGCGGGCAACGGCCGGAACTCGTTCGGCTACATCGGCCAGGTCACCTACAGCCCGCCCAACAGCAAGTTCCTCATCGGCGGCAGCTTCGGCGAGAACCACCTGAAGCGGACCGACGACGACAAGACCGCCGACGGCACCGACTCGGAGATCCTCAAGAACCGCGCGATCGTGGGCCAGGTCGCCTACAAGTGGAGCAAGTCGCTCCGCTGGGTCTTCGAATACGGGCACGTGGACAACTTCACCGACGGCGTCAAGGGCGCCAAGACCGACCAGGGCTCGGTCGGCATGATGCTGTTCTTCTAACCCGCACCCCACGGTCGGCCGGAGCGGCAGCGCTCCGGCCCGTGGCAGCGAGGGCGGCCGCTCCGAACCAGGGGCGGCCGCCCTTCGCGCATCCGCGCCCGCACGAGCCCGGGCCCGGTTAGATTCCGCGCACTTCTCACAGCGCTCAGGGGACCAGACGATGGCACCGCGAACTCTGCTCGGCACGCTCGTCCTGCTCGCGGGCTGCGGCGGCGTGCAGTACACCACGCTCACCGCCACGCCCGCCGCCGCGCCGCCCGACGTGGCCGACTGCGCGCGGAACACGCTCAACAAGCTGCGGTACGGTCTCCTCTCCTACGACGCCACCGACTACCGCATCGTGGCGCGCAGGATCAACGACAGCACCACGCGGGCTAATCCCGAGTTCCGCCGCATCATCAACCGGTTGGAGATCGACGCGCTTCCCGGCTCCGATGGGAAGACCTCGCTCAAGGTGGTCGGCCACACCCTCGCGGAGTACATGACGCAGCGCGGGCCCACCGAGAACGAAGAGCCGGCATCGGCGGCGGTGCGCCAGGCCGCGCAGGAGATCGTGCAGGCCTGCGGCACGCCGTGATCGCGCCACGGTGCCGCGGCCTCGCCCGCCTACGAGAGTAGAAAAGGGGCGCCGGACCCGGCTACCTTTCGGGCCGAGTCCACTCGTGTCGCATTCCGCACTCTCGGAGGAGTAGTGGCAGTCCCCCAGCTCGAGCTGGTGCAGCTTTCGGGCGCCCCGCCGGCCGGCGGAGCGGTTCCGGCGCGCAAACCCTCCTGGCTCAAGGTCAAGGCGCCGGGCGGGCCGAACTACGCCCGCCTCAAGACCATGATGCGCGAGCTCGGCCTGCACACGGTGTGCGAGGAGGCGCGCTGCCCGAACATCGGGGAGTGCTGGGAGCACCAGGCCGCCACGTTTATGATCCTCGGCGACGTGTGCACCCGGAACTGCACCTACTGTGCGGTGGCCCACGGCACGCCGGCGGCGTTCGACCCGCTCGAGCCCGTGCGCATGGCCGAGGCGGTCGAGCGGATGGGACTCGCGCACGTGGTCATCACCTCGGTCGACCGCGACGACCTGCCGAACGGCGGGGCGGAGGCATTCGCCGGCTGCATCACGGAGATCCGCCGCCGGACCCCCGAGACCTCGGTGGAGGTGCTGATCCCGGACTTCAAGGGCTCCGCGCCGGCGCTCCGGATCGTCATGGACGCCGAGCCCGACATCCTCAACCACAATCTGGAGACGGCCGAGCGGCTGTACCGCCTCGCGCGGCCGGGCGGGCGGTACGACCGGGCGCTCTCGCTCCTCGCCAACGCCCGCCGCATGGAGCCGGACGCCCTCACCAAGAGCGGGATCATTCTCGGCATGGGTGAGGAGTGGGACGAGGTGCTGGTCTGCATGCGGGACCTGCGCCGAAGCGACGTGAACATCCTCACGCTGGGGCAGTACCTCCGCCCCTCGAGCGCCCACCTGCCGGTGGCCCGCTACTACACTCCCGACGAATTCGCCGAGCTCAGGGACATCGGACTCGCGATGGGCTTCACCCACGTGCAGTCGAGCCCGCTCACCCGGTCGTCGTATCACGCGTGGGAGCAGGCGGACGCCGCCGCGCGGTCGGTGAGCGGCGGCGCGGCCGGCTCCCTGGCCGGCCGCCGCGCCGGGAGCGAGATGGGCCGGCCGGCGCCGGCCGCCACGCCGGGGGGCCGCTGATGGCCGGCACCGCGGTCCCGCGGACCAGGACGCGCCGCCGAGGCCTGGACCCGGCCCTCAAGGACGAGTATCGCGCCTGGCTCCGCCAGATGCTGCTCATCCGCCGGTTCGAGGAGAAGGCCGGCGAAGCCTACAGCCTGGGCAAGATCGGCGGCTTCTGCCACCTGTACATCGGCCAGGAGGCGGTCGCGGTGGGGAGCCTGGCCGCGCTTCGGCCGGACGACTACATCACCTGCTCCTATCGCGAGCACGGCCACGCGCTCGCGCGCGGCATCAGCTCGCGGGCGGTCATGGCCGAGCTGTTCGGGAAGGCCGCGGGCTGCAGCGGCGGCAAGGGCGGCTCGATGCACCTGTTCGATGCGTCGCTCGGCTTCCTGGGGGGCCACGGGATCGTCGGGGCCCACATCCCGCTGAGCACGGGGATGGCATTCGCCATCAAGTATCGGAACACCGACCAGGTGGCGGTCTGCTACTTCGGCGAGGCGGCCGTCAACAACGGCGCGTTCCACGAGGCGCTCAACATGGCGGCCCTGTGGAAGCTCCCCGCCATCTACATCTGCGAGAACAACCGCTACGGCATGGGTACCGCGCTCGAGCGCGCCAGCGCCATCTACGACATCTCGGAGCGGGCCTGCTCGTACGACATGGCCAACGAAGTCGTGGACGGGCAGGACGTGCTGGTGATGCACGCGGCCATGGAGCGCGCGGTGGAGCGCGCCCGCAACGACAAGCATCCGACCCTGCTCGAGGTCCGCACGTACCGCTTCATGGGGCACTCGATGTCCGACCCGATTCACGGCCACTACCGCACGCGCGAGGAGGTCGAGGATCAGCGGAAGCGGGACCCGATCGCCGTCTGGTCCCAGCGGCTGATCGAGGAGGGATTCCTGGATGAGGCCGGCGTGAAGGCGCTGGACCAGGAGGTCGTGGAGGAAGTGAATGACGCCTACCAGTTCGCCGAGGAGGCGCCCGACCCGGAGCCGTCGGAGCTGTACACCGACGTGTACGCGAATCCGTGAGCGGGGCCTCGGGGGCATGCCCGGATCTCCAGCCCCTTTCCCCTCGCTGCGCTCGGGTCAGGGTGACGACGGCCGCGCACAACCCAAGTTGGTTGGCTGATTGACATGGCCGTCGTCACCTACCGCGACGCACTGAATCAGGCGCTCCGCGAGGAGATGCAGCGGGACCCCGATGTCTTCCTCATGGGCGAGGAGGTCGGCGTCTATCAGGGGGCCTACAAGGTGAGCCGCGGCCTGCTCGAGGAGTTCGGACCCATGCGGGTGGTCGACACACCGATCACCGAGCTCGGGTTCGCCGGGGTGGGCGTGGGCGCCGCCATGGTGGGCCTGCGCCCCGTCATCGAGTTCATGACCTGGAACTTCGCGCTGCTCGCGATCGACCAGCTGGTGAACTCCGCCGCCAAGATGCGCTACATGTCGGCGGGGCAGATCGGGGTGCCCGCGGTGTTCCGCGGGCCGGGCGGCGCGGCCCTGCAGCTCGCCGCGCAGCACTCGCAGGCGTTCGAGAGCTTCTACGCCCACATCCCGGGCCTCAAGGTCGTGACGCCCGCCACGCCGGCAGACGCCAAGGGCCTCCTCAAGAGCGCCATCCGGGATGACGATCCCGTGGTGTTCATGGAGGGGGAGATGCTCTACAACCTGAAGGGCGAGGTACCGGACGGCGAGCACGTCGTCCCCCTGGGCAGGGCGGACGTGAAGCGCGCAGGGCGCGACGTCACCATCGTGTGCCACTCGAAGACCGTGGCCGTCGCCCTCAAGGCCGCGGAGACCCTGGCGAAGGAAGAGGTGGACGCCGAGGTGCTCGACCTTCGGACCATCCGCCCGCTCGACACCGCCGCGCTGCTCGAGTCGGTCGCGAAGACGCATCGGTGCGTCGTGGCCGAGGAAGGCTGGCCGTTCGCCGGCGTGGGGGCGCAGGTGGTGGACACGATCCAGCGCGAGGCCTTCGACGAGCTCGACGCGCCGGTGCTCCGGGTGACCGGCGCCGACGTGCCCATGCCCTACAACAAGCAGCTCGAGCGCGCGGCAAAGGTCGACGCCCCCAAGGTCGTCGCCGCCGCGCGCTCGGTGCTCTACCGCGACTAGCCGATGACGACCAAGGTGGTGATGGAGGCGCTCTCGCCCACGATGGAGGAAGGGCGTCTCGTCGAGTGGAAGAAGGGCGAAGGCGAGCCCGTCGCCGTGGGCGACGTGCTGGCGGAGGTCGAGACCGACAAGGCCGTGATGGAGCTGGTGGCGCGTACCGGCGGTACACTGCTCAAGCAGGTCGTGCCGGCCGGGGCCACGGTGCCCGTGTCCGAGCTGGTGGCGCTGATCGGCGAGCCGGGCGAATCGGTCGACAACGGCAAGCCGGCGCGCGCCCAAGAGCAGGGCACGCAGCCCGCCCCGGGCCGGAACCAGCCCACGTCCATGCCGCCCGCGCCCGAGCCTTCGCCGAGAGCCGCGTCAGGCTCCGCGGGAGCGTCGGGCCCCGCCGTGAAGCCGACGGCCGGTCAGGCGGCGCCGTCCACGCCCGCCGCGGCCGCCACTCCCGCCGGGGCCGCTGCGGGCCGGATCAAGGCGTCCCCGCTCGCCCGCCGGATCGCCGCGGAGCGCGGCATCGACCTCACGGCAGTTTCGGGATCGGGCCCCGAGGGACGGGTCGTGCTGCGGGACCTCGAGGGTGCGGCGGCGGCGGAAACACCGGCCGGCGGACGTTCTCCCGCGGCTTCGGCCGCACCCGCGGCTGCCCCGGCCGCGGCCGCCGCCCCGGTGGCGCCACGCATCGTGGTGCCGCCGTCCGACGGCGCGCCGTATACCGACGTCCCGCTCACCCAGCTTCGGAAGACCATCGCCCGCCGGCTGGTGCAGTCGATCGGCCCGATCCCCACGTTCTATCTCACCACCGAAGTCGACATGGAGCGGGCCTGGGACGCGCGCGAGGCGCTCAAGACGCTCGGCGACGGGCCCAAAGTGTCGTTCAACGACATCATCCTCAAGGCGGTGGCCTCGGCGCTGCGGCAGCACCCGGCGTGCAACGCGTGGTGGCAGGACGACCGGATCCGCTACTGGCACGAGATCCACGTCAGCATGGCGGTCGCGATCGAGGACGGGCTCATCACCCCCGTCATCCGGCACACCGACCGGAAGTCGCTGCGCGAGATCGCCGCCGAGGCGCAGGACCTGGCCGCGCGGGCGCGCTCGCGGCGGCTGACGCCCGAGGAGTACACCGGCGGCACGTTCTCGGTTTCGAACCTCGGCATGCTGGACATCGACGAATTCACCGCGGTGATCAATCCGCCGGAGACCGGGATCCTCGCCGTCGGGCGGATCGTCGACAAGCCGGTGGCGCACGACGGGCAGGTGGCGCTCCGCCGCCGCATGCGGCTCACCATGTCGTGCGATCACCGGGTCATCGACGGCGCCACCGGCGCCCAGTTCCTGAAGACGCTCAAGGCGATGCTGGAGAATCCGCTGGTGCTGGTGTGGTAATTCCTACTTGGGAGACCGCGTGGCAACGAACTTCGACGTCATCATCATCGGCGGCGGCCCCGCCGGCTACGTCTGCGCCATCCGATGCGCCCAGCTCGGGCTGGCCACGGCGGTGGTGGAGCGCGACAAGCTGGGCGGCGTCTGCGTCAACATCGGGTGCATTCCCACCAAGGCGCTGCTCCACAGCGCGTACGTGGCGAACCTGGTGGCGCACGACGCCAAGGAGCTGGGCGTCGAGGTAAGCGGCGCGAAGGCCGACTACGGGGTCGCGATGCGGCGCTCCCGCAAGGTGAGCGAGCAGAACTCCAAGGGCGTCGAGTTCCTGATGAAGAAGCACAAGGTCACGGTCATCAAGGGCACCGGCGTGCTGGGCAGGAACCGCACGGTGAAGGTCGGGAACGACGAGTACCAGGCCCGGAAGGCGGTGGTGATCGCGACCGGCTCGCGGGTGAAGGGGATTCCCCAGATCGGCCTCGAGATCAACAAGACCACCGTCATCAGCTCCGACGAGGCGCTGTTTCTCGAGCAGGTGCCGAAGACCCTGGCCGTGATCGGCGCCGGCGCCGTGGGCTGCGAGTTCGCCGACATCTTCAACGCGTTCGGCACCAAGGTCACCCTCATCGAGGCCCTGCCCCGCATCCTGCCGCTCGAGGACGCCGAGTCGTCCGACGCGCTGGCCAAGAGCTACCGCAAGCGGGGCATCACCACGGTGGCCGGCGCCAAGGTCACCAAGGCGACCGTGGCCGCCGACAAGGTCACGCTCGAGTACGAGGCCGGCGGCAAGCGGGAGACCCTCGAGGTGGAAAAGGTCCTCATGGCGGCGGGCCGGGCCGTGAACACCGAGGGGATGGGCTTCGAGCAGGCCGGCGTCCAGCTCACCGACCGCGGCTTCGTCAAGGTGAACCTCGAGACCCTCGAGACCACCGCCGCCGGCGTCTACTGCATCGGCGACGTGGCGGGTCCGCCCATGCTGGCGCACAAGGGCAGCCGCGAGGGCGTGGTCGTGGCCGAGCGGATCGCCGGGCAGCATCCGCACCCGATCCACTACGACAACGTTCCCAGCGTGACCTACTGCCATCCCGAGGTCGCGAGCATCGGCCTCACCGAGGAGCAGGCCAAGGAGCGGAAGCTCGACTATCAGGTCGGCCGGTTTCCGTTCAGCGCCAACGGACGGGCCCGCAGCACGAACGAGACGGAAGGCTTCGTCAAGATCCTCCGCGACAAAAAGTACGGCGAGATCCTCGGCGCGCACATCGTGTGCAGCCACGCCTCCGAGATGATCCACGAGCTCACCGTGGCGCGGGAGAACGAGTACACGGTCGAGGAAGTGGATCTCGCCATTCACGCGCACCCGACCCTGTCCGAGGCGATCGCCGAGGCGGCGCTCGACTCCATGGGACGGGTGATCCACATCTGACGATGGACCCCATTCGCCTGGTGGCGCTGGCGATGGGGTCCGGCGTGGCCTTCGGCGTCGGCGTGGTAGCGCTCAGCGTTCTCGGCGTCGAGCTGCTGCGCCCTGCGGCCCCTTCCTCGAATCCCACCGTGGGGCCGTCATTCTACCTGCTCGTCTTCGGCACGCTGGCCGGGCTGATCCTCGCGGGGGTCGTCGCGTGGCGCCTGCTGGCCCCCGTGCCCTCCACCTACCGCCGCGGCGGGCTCAGCATGGTGGCCGGGCTCGCCACGGTCATCCCGATGCTCCTCTGCATGCCGGTGAACCAGATCGCCGGCACCGGCGGGCTCGCCGGGCTGGCGGCGGTGTCGCTGGGGATTTCGACGCTGCTCGGCGCCTGCGCGCGGCGGGCCGGAGCGGACGCGTGAGCCGCCGGCTCCTCGTGATGGACCTCGGCCGGCGCGCGTACCAGGACGTGCTCGAGCTGCAGCGCGCGCTGTGCCGGGAGCGTCTGGACGGTCGGCGCGGGGAGGACCTGCTGCTGCTGGTCGAGCACGAGCCGGTGGTCACCCTCGGGCGGAGCACCCGCGCCAGCAGCCTTCCCCTGCCGCCCGCCGCGCTCGAGGCGCGCGGGATTCCCGTCGTCGAGGTCGAGCGCGGCGGCGACGTCACCTATCATGCCCCGGGGCAGCTCGTCGGCTATCCGATCCTCCACCTCTCCGAGCATCGGGAGGACCTGCACTGGTATCTGCGCGGCCTCGAGGGCGTGCTGATCGACGCGCTGCACGAGCTCGGCGTCGCGGCCGGGCGGGTCGCCGGGCTCACGGGAGTCTGGACCGGCGGCCGGAAGATCGCGAGCATCGGCATCCACGTGAAGCAGTGGGTCACCTATCACGGCTTCGCCCTCAACGTGACCACGGACCTCAGCGGGTTCGATGTGATCGTCCCGTGCGGCATCGACGGGGTGGTGATGACCAGCGTGGCGGCGGAGCTCGGGAGCCCGGAGCGCCCGGAGCGCCCGGCGCTGTGGGACGCGGCGCGCGATAGGGTCGTCCGGGGATTCGCGCAGGGGTTCGGGTTCGGGGGGACGGAGTGGCTCGACGAGGACGCGCTGCGCGGCGTGGCGCGCTCCGGCGAGCGAGGCTGAGCGGAGGCCCGGGATGGACCGTATCGACGTCCGCGACCCGGGGCATCCGAGGCTCCCGCCCGGGCAGGTGGTGACCAGAAAGTGGCCGGTGCTGCACTACGGAATCGTCCCGTCGGTGGATCTCCGCACCTGGCGGTTCGCGGTGACCGGCGCCGTCGAGCGGCCATTGTCTCTGCACTGGGAGGAGCTGATGGCGATGCCGCGGCGGGAAACCTCCTGCGACATTCACTGCGTCACGCGGTGGACCCGCTTCGACAACACCTTCGCCGGCATTCCGGTCGAGGCGGTGCTGGCCCGCGCCGGGGTGCGGCCCGGCGCCGCGTTCGCGCTGGTGCACGCCGAACAGGGCTACACCACCAATCTGCCTCTCGGCGATCTCGATCGGCCGGCCAACCTCCTCGCCCTCTCGTTCGACGGCGAGCCGCTGGCGCCCGAGCACGGCGGCCCGGTGCGGCTGCTGGTGCCGCACCTCTATTTCTGGAAGAGCGCCAAGTGGGTGACCGGCTTCGAGCTGCTGGGGGAGGACGATCCGGGGTTCTGGGAGCGGAACGGCTACCACATGCGGGGCGATCCCTGGCGCGAGGAGCGGTTCGGCCGGCCGGACCCCGTGCGGATGCGTCGCGGGCCGCGCTAGATCCCCTCAAAAGCCTTGCCTTTGGCGCTCAATCCGATTTCTCTGTCTAACATGTCAGAATCGCCCCGACGCCCGACCCCTGAGGCGCAGGCGGAGCAGCGGATCGCGGACATCCTGCGGGCGGCGGAGAGCTGGTCCAGGGAAGCGCCGGGCGCCCTCACGCCGGCCATTCGCGCGGTGTGCATCCGGTTGGCCGAAATGGTGGCCGACCAGCGCCACTACCTCGCGCCGCTTCCGGAGCCGCAGGAGAGCGAGCGGCGCACCGTGCTCACCCTGGTCGCGGACCGGCTCCGCTCGAGCTCGGTTACCCAGGGCCTGACGCCGCATCTCCAGGCGCTCGAGGAGATGGAGCTCCGGTCCACCGGCTCGTGGTCCATGGTCGCGTCGGCGCAAACCGAGTGGATCACGACGGCCATTCGCTATCTCGAGACCTGCGCGGCGAAGCTTCCCGCCGCGGACCGTCCCGATCCCTACTGGGCGGACGACGTGGTAGCCGGGATCATCGCGTCGGTCCGCGCGCTCATCGGGGTGGACGAGCTGCACGCGCGCACGGAGGCGCGCTACTCGGGCCCGATCAAGCGGGTCACGCCGGAGGAGGAGGAGAGCTAGCCGCTCCGCCCTGCTCGGCGAACTGCTCGAAGAATCGCCCGAAGATCTCGATCCCGCTCCAGAGCTGAGCGAGGTCGAGTTTTTCATTTGGAGAGTGAAGGCCGTCGTCCGGCAGGCCGATGCCGGTGAGCAGCACGGGGGCGCCGCCGAGACCGAGATCGGGCACCACCGGAATCGAGCCGCCGGCGCGGATGCGCACGGCCGTCCGTCCGGTCACCGTGGCGAAGGCCTCGTCGAGCACGGCGAAGGCGGGGTGGTCCACGTCCACCTGGACCGGATCGCCGCCGTGGAGCAGCCGGACCTGGGCGTCGGCCCACCGCGGAGCCAGCGACGCGACGGCACGCTCGAGCTGCTTGCCGACCTTCGCGTAGCTCTGGCCGGGCACCAGCCGCAGGCTCACCTTCGCCATGGCCTGCGCCGGAATCACGGTCTTGGCGCCCTCGCCGACGAACCCGCCCTTGATGCCGTGGATCTCGAACGTGGGCAGAGCCCACACCCGCTCGAACACCGAGTACTCCCGCAGTCCAGTGAGAACCTGCGCGGTGACCTCGTCGCGCAGGTAGGCGGCCTTGTCGAAGGGAAGCTGCTTCCAGCCCTTGAGCTCGGCCTTGGACGGCGGCTCGACCGCCTTGTACAGCTTCGGAACCTGGATCTCGCCATCGGCGTCCTTGAGCCTCGCGAGCAGGCGCACCAGCGTCTCCAGGGCGTTCGGGGCGACGCCTCCGTAGGTGCCCGAGTGCAGATCGCGCTGCAGCGTCCGAACCGTGATCTCGGCGTAGCATAGCCCGCGGAGTGCCGTGTACACGGCGGGCCACCCCGGCGCGTAGTAGGACATGTCGCAGACCAGCGCCGCGTCGGCCCGGGTGCGCTCGGGCTCGGCATGCAGCAGGTCCTCGATCACGTGCCCGCCGGACTCCTCCTCGCCCTCGAAGATGAACCGGACGTTGAGCGGCGGCCGGCGGGTGGCGTCCAGCGTCGCCTCGTACGCCTTGAGCAGGCAGAACACCTGGCCCTTGTCGTCTGCGGCGCCGCGCGCGTACAGTCGCCCCTCCCGCACCGTGGGCTCGAACGGCGGGCTGATCCACTCGTCGAGGGGGTCGGGCGGCTGCACGTCATAGTGCCCGTAGATGAGGAGCGTTGGCCGGCCGGGCACAGGCGGGCTCTCCGCCCACACCACGGGATGACCGTTGCCCTCGATGATCTGCACCACGGGGCAGCCAAGGCCGGCCAGCTCGTCGCGCAGCCACTCGGCGGCGCGGCGGCAGTCGCCGGCATGCGCCGGCAGGGCGCTCACACTCGGGATGGAAAGAAAGCCGGAGAGCTCGCCCAGCAGGCGGCTCTGCTCGCGGGCGACAAAGCTGGTATCCATGGGCCGGAAAGGTACACGCGAACCGCAGGCGCGCGAGCCCGGTGACGTGCCTCACCGCCACCGCCGCCCGGCCCGTCTACCCTGCCCCACAGCACACACGCGGATCCCGGACCGGCGCGCGGAGTCGGGCCGGCTCGTTGGAGACAGACCCAGCGGTACAGGAGGCAGAATGTCGAAAGGTCAACTCACGGCCGCCCTCGCGGCGATGGCACTGTGCCTCGCCGCGCCGCGCCTCGCGGCCCAGGACACGTCGTCCACCACGAGAATACGGCCCGACACCTCGGGTTACACCGGCGTCGGCGGTGTGGATACGTCGGGCCAGCCGGGCCAGGTGGCACCCAGCGACACCGCGGGCGGCGCCATGGACACGCTCAGCACGGGGCGCGCGGACTCGACGGCCGGCGACACCGGCATGAACGGCCGTCACCCACGGCACACGGCGCCGGGTGACAGCACCAACCCGAGCGGCAGCGCGGCCGATACCGCGTCCGACTCGACGGGGATGTCCTCGGATTCCTCGAGCGTGGCACAGCCCAGCAAGGAGCCGGGCACGAGTACGTCGCGCACGGGCTCGGCGGACTCGACTTCGCCTTGACCGCGATCTGAGGCCGCAGGTAGAAAGGGCAGGCACGATGCCTGCCCTTTCTGTTGTGGGGCGGCCAATCGCGAGTACCGCGGTGGCTGATGTGAGTCATCCTGAGCGAAGCGAAGGAGCCATGCGCCGACGCATGGCTCCTTCGCTTCGCTCAGGATGACTCAAGAACGGCCATCACAACTCCGGCGCGCCTTTGGAGCCCCCGCTCACCGCGTGGTGTCCCGCGCCGCCCGCAAGGTGTCCACCACCGCCAGCGTGTCGCCCACGGCGGCGGCGAGCCTGGCATACGCGCTGTCGCCGGGCACGTCCCGCATCAGCGTGTCCAGCGCCGCGACGCTGCCCCGCACGTCCCGGCCGTGCTGCTCGAACCAGCGATCGAACAGATCCAGCCGCGTGCGGTAGATCCGCGCCCCGACCAACCGCGCGTTGTTCACCGGGCGCTCGGGCAGGCGGCCGATCGTAAAGGTCCGGAGC
This sequence comes from Gemmatimonadales bacterium, assembly GCA_025928645.1. Lineage (GTDB taxonomy): Bacteria > Gemmatimonadota > Gemmatimonadetes > Gemmatimonadales > GWC2-71-9 > CAVVWJ01. The sequence goes on along the minus strand of JAICJD010000012.1, from coordinate 972 downwards.
CGCGCGGCCACCGGGCCCTGCAGCTCCTGGCGAGCCCAGGCGCCGGCCTCCGCGCGGCCGCGCTCCAGCGCCGCGGAGTCGGGGTGGGTCGCGTAGAGCGTCTGCAGCCGGCCCACGAGGTCGGCGTAGAAGTCGCCCAGCACGCCTTCGTCGTGCCAGCGGTCGGCCGCGCGATCGGCCAGAACGCTGTCTCCCAGGTCGCGGAAGAACGCCTGGGCCGAGTGATACCCGACGAACTGGGCGTAGCTCTCGTTGAACGGGGTGGCGCTCTTCACGTAGAGCGTGTTGTGCGCGATCTCGTGAAACACCGTGGCGGCGAGCTCCACCGAGTCGCCGGTGACCGCGGTCGACAGCAGCGGATCGTTGAACCAGCCGAGGGTGGAAAACGCGGCCGACGGCCGGAGGTAGACGTCGTAGCCGGCGGCGCTCAGGCGGTCGGCCTCGCGGCGCGCGGCCTTGAGATCGAAGAAGCCCTTGTACGGGATCCGGCCGACGATCGGGTACTTCCAGGTATGGGGGCAGATGCAGTCGCGCGGGGCGGCCTGGAGCACCAGCAGCAGCGTATCGCGGCCCACGTCGGCGTACGTGGTATAGGTCTCCTTGGCCTCGAGGCCGAGCCGGGCCGCGTAGTCCCGGCTCGCCAGCACCAGGCCGAGGGAGGCCCGGAGCGACGGATCGGTGCTCGGGTCGGCGACGAGGTTGGCGATGGGCTCGCGGGCCTGGAGGATCCGCGTCTCCTCAATGCCGGCGCGGGTGAGATAGCGCACGTCGTCGCTCGCGAGGTACGCGGTCCCGTAGCCCGCGAAGATCGCCGCCACCACCACGAGAAATACCACGCGCTTCACCGGATCCGAACGAGGCCGATGCGCGGGCCGGCGGCCGAGGGCAGCGCGGAGCTGCCGTCGGTGTCGGTCAGCGCCAGGTTGGCCCCGGCCCCGTCTGGGGTCAGGTCGATGAGCAGATGGAGGCCCG
>JAICJD010000150.1 GCA_025928645.1 Gemmatimonadales bacterium | reverse complement strand
GAGACGGCCACCGGCAAGCACTTCGGCGATGGCGACAACCCGCTGCTCGTGAGCGTGCGCTCCGGCGCCGCGGTGTCCATGCCCGGCATGATGGAGACGATCCTCAACCTCGGCCTCAACGAGGTGACGGTCGAGGGGCTGACGCGCCAGAGCCGGAACCCCCAGTTCGCCTGGGACAGCTACCGCCGGTTCGTGCAGATGTACGGCACCGTGGTGTTCGATCTCTCCCGCCGGCCGTTCGAGCAGATCCTCGAAGAGCACCGCGAGCGCTGCAAGGTCGAGCGCGACATCGATCTCTCGGTCGAGGAGATGCAGGCTGTGGTCCGCCAATTCAAGGAGCACGTGCGCGCGGAGAACGGGCGCGAGTTCCCCGACGATCCGCTCGACCAGCTCTGGGGCGCCATCGCGGCGGTGTTCGAGAGCTGGAACACGCGCCGGGCCATCGACTACCGCAAGCTCCACGACATCCCCGACAGCATGGGCACCGCGGTCAACGTGGTCGCCATGGTGTTCGGCAACCTGGGCGAGGACTCCGGCACGGGCGTCGCCTTCACTCGCGACCCTTCGACCGGCGAGCGCGCGCTCTACGGCGAATACCTGCTCAACGCCCAGGGCGAGGACGTCGTCTCGGGGACGCGGACGCCGCTCCCGATCGCGACGCTCAAGGAGCGGCTGCCGGCGTCCTACCAGGAGCTGGAGCGGGTGGCGCGGACGCTCGAGCGGCACTTCCGCGACGTGCAGGACATGGAGTTCACCATCGAGCGCGGCACGCTCTACATGCTGCAGACCCGCCGGGGGCAGCGCTCGGGCCAGGCCGCCGTGCGGGTGGCCTGCGAGATGGTGGACGAGGCGCTGATCTCGGAGGAGGAGGCCGTCGCCCGGATCCCGCCGCACGACCTCAACCAGCTCCTGCACCCCACGATCGACCCGGCCAGCCGGCTCGATCTGCTGACGACCGGGCTCCCCGCCTCGCCGGGCGCGGCGTGCGGCACGGTCGTGTTCGACGCCGACCGCGCCGAGAAGCTCGGACGCGCGGGCCAGGCGGTGATCCTGGTGCGGCGGGAGACCTCGCCCGAGGACTTCCACGGCATGGTGATGGCCAAGGCCGTGCTGACGGCCCGGGGCGGCATGACGTCGCACGCGGCGGTCGTGGCGCGGGGCATGGGGAAGCCGTGCGTGGCGGGCGCCCAGGAGCTGCAGGTCGACGAGCATGCCGGCCGCTTCGCGGTCAACGGCCGCCAGGTCGCGGAAGGCGAGTGGATCACGGTGGACGGCGGCACCGGCAAGGTGTTCGCCGGCCAGGCCGCGCTCAAGACGCCCGAGCTCTCCGGCGACTTCCTCCGGCTCATGCAGTGGGCCGACCGGATCCGGCAGCTCCGCGTCCGGGTCAACGCCGACACGCCGGCCGACGCGCACCGGGGCCGCGACTTCGGCGCCGAGGGGATCGGCCTGTGCCGCACCGAGCACATGTTCTTCGACGGCGAGCGTATCATCGCCATGCGGGAGATGATCGTGGCGCAGGACGCGAAGGGCCGGGAGCGCGCGCTGGCCAAGGTGCTCCCCATGCAGCGCGCCGACTTCGAAGCCATCTTCCGGGCAATGGAAGGGTTCCCGGTCACCATCCGGCTGCTCGACCCGCCGCTGCACGAGTTCCTGCCCAAGGAGCGGTCCGAGATCGAGGCGCTGGCCCGCGAGCTCCGGATGCCGGTGGACGCGCTGCAGGCGGTGATCGACCGCCTCCACGAAGTGAACCCGATGCTCGGCCTCCGGGGCTGCCGGCTCGGCATCATCTACCCCGAGATCACCCGGATGCAGGTGCGGGCCATCTTCGAGGCCGCCTGCACCGTGGCCGCGCGGAAGGGCCGGGTGATGCCCGAGGTGATGGTCCCGCTCACGGCGACCGTGGTCGAGTTCAGGAAGCAGGCGCTGCTGGTGCGCGAGGTAGCGGAGGAGGTGTTCCGCGAGCGGCAGATCACGGTGCCGTTCCTGCTCGGCACCATGATCGAGCTCCCGCGCGCGGCCCTTACCGCCGATGAGCTCGCGCGCGAGGCCCAGTTCTTTTCGTTCGGGACCAACGACCTGACGCAGACGACGTGGGGGTTGAGCCGGGACGATGCCGGCCACTTCCTGCCCTACTATCTCGAGCACGGCGTGATCGAGGCCGATCCGTTCCAGGTGCTGGACCAGGCGGGCGTGGGCAAGCTGATCCAGATGGCGGCCGAGCTGGGGCGGCGAATCCGGCCGGACCTCAAGCTGGGCATCTGCGGCGAGCACGGCGGCGATCCGGCGGCGGTCGCGTTCTGCGACCGGCTGGGGATGAACTACGTGAGCTGTTCGCCGTTCCGCATTCCCATCGCACGCCTGGCCGCGGCCCAGGCGGCGCTCGGGGCGCGCGGCACGATGGATCGCACGCGGGCTACCGTATGAGGCGGGAGTCATCCTGAGCGCAGCGAAGGAGCCATGAGCCGACGCATGCCCCCTTCGCTTCGCTCAGGGTGACTCCTCCAGCCCGCTCACCCCCGCGCGAAGATCTCGATCATCCGGCTGGTCTGGGTGTCGAGGTCCCCGCGGGGCCCCGGGAAGTGCTGGTCGGTGACCACCACGTCGTCGATCGACGTGGTGATGAAGGTCCGCCAGCCGGGCAGCTCCCCGCTCTGGCTCGCGCCGCCGGTCTGATAGGCCACCAGCATGGGCTCGCCCGCCTCGTGCAGGCCCAGCATGTGCGGCTCGACGGTCCGCTCCCGCCCCTGATATCGAAATCGCGTCACCCGGTGGTCGAGGATCGCGCGCACCAGCCGCTCGGCCCCGGTCAGCTCCTCTTCGCTCCGCACGCGCCAGGTCCGGCGCGTTTCCTGTTCGGCCATGCCGCCTCCGGAACGCCATGTGTCGGCGGGAAGCTATCGACGGCTCCGGTCCCGGACCGTGATGCGTGACCCGCTTGCCCCGTCCGACCGGGCGGTCCTTTATTCCTGCCTGCCGGCTCTGATGTTCCATCAACCGAGGACGCCATGACCGCACCACTCGTCGGCATCGTGATGGGCAGCGACTCGGACTGGGAGGTCATGCAGCACGCGGCCCGCCGCCTCGCCGACTTCGAGGTCCCGCACGAGACGCGGGTCGTGAGCGCTCATCGGACGCCCGACCTGCTCTTCCGCTACGCCGACGAGGCGCGCGGCCGCGGGCTGCGCTGCATCATCGCGGGGGCCGGCGGGGCGGCGCACCTGCCTGGCATGCTCGCCGCCAAGACCACGCTTCCGGTGCTGGGGGTGCCGGTCACCTCGTCGCATCTTCAGGGACTCGACTCGCTTCTTTCCATCGTCCAGATGCCGGCCGGCGTGCCGGTGGCCACCTTCGCGATCGGCGCCGCCGGCGCGCACAACGCAGGGCTCTACGCGGTGGCGCTGCTCGCGCTGTCCGACGCGGCGCTGGCCCGGCGGCTGGACGCGTTCCGCACGGCGCAGACCGATCGCGTGCTCAAGCTGACCCTGCCGGGGACGGCGTGATCCTGCCGGGCGCGACCATCGGCGTGGTCGGCGGCGGCCAGCTAGGCCGGATGTTCGCCCTCCGCGCCGCCGACATGGGCTATCGCGTGGTCGTGCTCGACCCGGATCCCGAGAGTCCCGCGGGCACCGTGGCCTTCCGCCATCTGCGCGCCGCCTACGACGATCCGCAGGCGCTCGAAGAGCTGGCGGCCTCGTGCGCCGCCGTGACCACGGAGTTCGAGAACGTGCCGGCCGACACGCTGGACCGGCTGGCCCGGAACGCCACCGTCCGGCCGCCCGGCCGCGCCGTGGCCGTCGCGCAGGACAGAATCGCGGAGAAGAGCTTTCTCCGCGACGCCGGCTTCGCGACCGCGCCGTTCCGGACGGTGGAGGACCCCGCCGAACTCCGCTCGGCGCTCGCGGCGGTGCGGCTCCCGGCGCTGCTCAAGACGAGCCGGTTGGGCTACGACGGCAAGGGACAGGCGATGGTCACCGATGCGGCCACCGCGGCGGCGGCGTTCGATCGCTTCGGACGGGTGCCCTGCGTCCTGGAGGAGCGGCTCACGCTGGAGCGCGAGCTCTCGGTCGTGCTCGCCCGGGGCGCGGATGGCGCGGTCGAGCCCTTTCCCGTCGGCGAGAACCGGCACAGCCAGGGCATCCTTGAGACGACCGTGGTGCCGGCGCGCGTGCCGGCGGCGCTCGCCGACGAGGCGCGCGAGTTCGCCGTGCGGGTGGCGGAACGGCTGGAGTACGCCGGCGTGCTCGGCGTAGAGCTCTTCGTCGCCAACGGCGGCCGTCTGTTCGTCAACGAGATCGCGCCCCGGCCGCACAATAGCGGCCACTACACGATGGACGCCTGCTCGGTTGACCAATTCGAGCAGCAGGTACGCGCCATGTGTGGTCTGCCGCTCGGACGCCCGCGGCTGCTCTCGCCGGTCGCGATGATCAACGTGCTGGGAGACGTGTGGCGCGGGGGCGAGCCGCGGTGGGACGCGACGCTCCGCCTATCCGGCGTGCGGCTCCATCTGTACGGCAAGGCCGAGCCGAGACCGGGGCGAAAGATGGGGCACCTCAACTGTCTCGCCGGCTCGCCCGACGAGGCGCTCGCGCTCGCCTACGAGGCCCACGCGCTGCTCTAGGTCGGAGCAACCCGCCCGACGGCCTCGATCAGCCGGTCCACCTCCTCCTCCGTCGTGTAGCAGGCGCAGCCCGCCCGCACCAATCCCTCCGACGCCAAACCGAGCCGCTCGACGACGGTCGTCGCGTAGAAGTCTCCGTTGGAGACGAACACCGCCTCGTCGGCCAGCGCGACGGCCACCTTGTCGCTCGAGCGGCCGGCGACGGTGAAGCTGACGGTGGGCGTGCGCGGGCGGCCCGGCGGGGGCCCGTAGCGCGTGACGCCGCGAATGCCGCCCAGCCCGTCCCACAGCCGCTGCACCAGTGCCTGCCCCCGCTCGTGCAGCGCGGCGAACGTGCGTCCGAGACGCTCCCGCCGGGGGCCGCCGGCGCCGCCCGCGAGCGACGCCAGGAACTCGACCGCCGCGGCGGCGCCGACGATCCCCTCATGGTTGAGCGTTCCGGTCTCCAGCCGCTCGGGCGCCGTTTCCGGCGCGGGGGCGAGCTTGGGCGCGTCGAGCGCTTCGACCCGATCGCGGCGTCCGTACAGGACGCCGACGTGCGGGCCGTAGAACTTGTAGGCCGAGCAGGCGAGGAAATCACAGCCGATCGCGCGAACGTCCACCACGGCGTGCGGCGCGTAGTGGACGGCGTCCACGAAGCTGAGCGCGCCTGCCGCGCGCGCGAGCGCGCATGCGCGCCCGACGTCGCTCACCGTGCCGAGGGCGTTCGAGGCCGCGCCGATCGCCAGCAGCCGGGTGCGCGGCGAGAGAGCCGCCTCCAGCGCCGCCCAGTCGAGCTCGCCGGTCTCGAGGTCGAGCGGCACGCTCCGGACGGTGACGCCGCGCTCGCGCTCGAGCGCGCGCCAGGGCGCCACGTTCGCGTGGTGGTCCAGCTCGGTCACGACCAGCTCGTCGCCCGGCCCCCAGCGCCGCCCGAGCGCCCGACCCAGGTGAAAGGCCAGCGTCGTCATGTTCGCCCCGAACACGATCTCCCCTGGCTCGGCGCCGAGCAGATCCGCCACCGCCTCGCGTGCCTGGGCGAGGAGCCGGTCCGTCTCCTCGCTCGTCGGGTAGCGCCAGTGCGTGTTCGCGTTGTGGTGGATCAGATAGTCCGCGACCGCCCTGGCGACGAGCTCCGGCACCTGGGTCCCTCCGGGACCGTCGAAGTAGGCCACGGGCCGGCCGCGGTGCTCGCGCCGGAGGGCTGGAAACCTGGTGCGAATGGTTGCGGTCGGCGTCGCGTCGCCGGGCCTGAATGGTGCAGCAGTGGTCATCATGGCCGCTCGTTAGGCTCAGGTATCGGATGACATTGGTGGGTACAAGATACAGACGGGAAACGACCTCCGGGGAACCATACGGCTTGCGTATCCCCGCGCCGCCCGGCAGGAGAAGCGTGCAACCTGCCCGCGCTGCACGCCATAGATTACCTTCCGTCCGCGTTCGGACCCCATGCGCAACGCCCCTGGCGGCGCGCGTCACTCTACCAGGTACCCGCGCATGGCACGTCACCCGCTCCGCTTCAGCCTGCCTGTAGCACTCGGCCTGCTTGCCGCGTGCGGGGGAAGCTCCACCGAACCCGCCGTGCCCGGCGGGATCGTGCTCAGCACCGCGTCGCTCTCGTTCAGCACGGTGGGCGCCACGCAGCAGCTCTCCGCTACGGTCACGGACCAGGCCGGCGCGACCATCGCCTCACCCAAGGTGGCCTGGTCCAGCAGCAACGGCGCGGTCGCCACGGTCTCCGGCACCGGTCTCGTGACGTCGAAAGGCTCCGGCAGCGCCGTCGTCACCGCTACCGCGGGCGCGGTGAGCGCTACGGCGCAGGTGAGCGTCACGCAGGCGCCCGCGTCCATTCAGCCGGTCGCGGGCGATCAACAGAGCGCCAACATCGGGCAGGCGGTCGCCACGCCGCTCACCGTCCAGGTCGAGGACGCGAGCGGCCAGCCGGTGAACGGCGTCACGGTGGATTTCGCGGTCGCCGCCGATCAGGGGACGCTCGCCGCGTCGAGCGCCGTCACCGGTGCCGACGGCCGCGCGACCAGCGGCTTCACGCCCCTCGGCTCGGGCGACATCACGGTCACCGCCACGGTCGACGGGACCTCCATCTCCACCAGCTTCACGGAAACGGGCGTCAGCCCGTTCACCATCGAGCTCATGTTTCTCACGGCGCCCACCGCGGCCCAGCGGCAGGCGTTCGTCGCCGCGCAGCAGCGGTGGCAGGGGCTCATCGTGGGCGATCTGCCCAGCGTGCAGCTCAGCGCCGCCGCGGGCCAGTGCGGCACCGGCTCGCCGGCCATCAACCGCACCGTTGATGATCTGCTGATCCTGGTCACGCTCGAGGCCATCGACGGCGCGGGCGGCGTGCTGGGCTCCGCCGGGCCCTGCTTCATCCGGAACGGCAGCAGGCTCCCGGTGCTTGGCATCATGAAGTTCGACGTCGCCGACCTGGACGTGCTCGAGAACCAGAATCTGCTGAAGACCGTCATCCTGCACGAGATGGGGCATGTGCTCGGATATGGCACCATCTGGACTGATCTCAGCCTGCTCGCCGACCCGTCGCAGCAGAACGGCACCGATCCCCACTTCACCGGCGCGCAGGCCCTGGCCGCCTTCAATCAGGTGGGCGGCTCGAGCTACAGCGGCGCCAAAGTGCCGGTGGAAGACACCGGCGGCGAGGGCACCGCCGACGCGCACTGGCGGGAGTCCGTCTTCGGCGACGAGCTGATGACCGGCTTCGTGGATCCCGGCGTCGATCCGCTGAGCCGCGTCAGCATCGCTTCGATGGCCGATCTCGGCTACACGGTCAACCTGCAGGGCGCCGATGACTACACGCTCTCGCCCGCGCTCCGGGCCACCGCACGCGGCCCGCGGATTCATCTCGAGAAGGATCGCTTGAGTCTGCCGCTGCACGTCGTGGACGAGACGGGCCACGTGGTCCGCGTCGTCGCGCCGTGAGGCGCCCGGGCCGCCCCCGGCTCATCCGGCTCGGCGCGCTCGCCGGCATCATCGTGCTCCCCGCCTGCCACGCACGGAGCGCCGCCGATCAGGTGGGCGCGGTGCCGTGCTCCGCGCCGGCGCCCGCCGATTCGCTCTCGCCGTCGGTCACCGCCGCCGCCCTCGCCGGAGAGTACCGGCTGCACCTGGCGGCCACCTCGGGGGCCGACTCTGGTCGGTCGTCGGAGGGCATGCTTCGGCTGTGGCCGCTGCCCGATTCCCTGGCACACGTTACCGTGCTCGGCGTGCGCGACAGGTCCGCCGATCAGCCGCTCGGCGGGTCCGCGGAGCTGGACCGTGAAGCGCTCGGCGTGACATCCACCGGCGACCTGGGCGGAAGCGATCCCGCGGCCCCCGGCGTGCTCGTGGTCGAGCATCATCCGCCCCGGCCCGAGGCCCGGCCGGAGATCGTCCTCCGCATGGGCTCGGAGGCCAACCGTCGCGGGCGCGTGCGCTACGACGGCGGTTACTTCGCGCTGATGGTGCGAACCTTGGGCGACCACGGCTTCACCGGAACCTGGGCCAGCGGTGCGGGCCCAACGTCTGCGAGCGCCAAAGGGCACTTCTGTGCGGAACGGGTCGCGCAGGAGAACTAGAGCGCAGGAACGCTGTCGCTGCAAAGCAAAGGGGCCTCGCGCTTGCCGCGAGGCCCCTTTGATCGTGACGAGCTGATGGAGGCGCAGGGAATCGAACCCTGGTCCGAGTAAGCGTCCAGAACCGCGTCTACGTGCGTAGGCTTGGCTTCTTGCCGTCGCCTTGGGCCGGTGCCGAACCGACCTTCCCTCGGCCTAGCTCCTGAAGAACCTCGCCGTTCACGTCGGAGCGACGCGGCCGGCCAGCCCGGATTTGCGATTCGACAGGTGGCGCCCCAGGCGGGCTCCTCCAGCCGAAGGTGCGTGAAGCGAGCTCAGCTCAGCTTACGCAGCCAGTGCCAGGTTTGAGTTGGCAGTTGAAGCATTCCAGACGGTTTAACCAGGGCTCTGGACCTGGGCACGCTGCCATTCCTTCTACAAACCCGTCGAAGCCAGTCGCCCCCGAAGGTGAGCGCAAGATAGCGGGCCACGGCGGGAATTGGAAGGGGCGT